>CAZAMK010000105.1:0-4929 GCA_964486345.1 uncultured bacterium | reverse complement strand
TCCAGAGACACCTGTTTTTTTATCCGGTGTGAACGTACAATCTTCTGAACGATATCAATTATGCTGTTGAACTTTATTTTCCCATGAAGGAAAAGATTCACAGCCTCTTCATTTGCGGCATTCAAGACGACTGGTAAAGAGCCTTTTCTTTCAATCGCCGCTACAGCAAGGGAAAACCACGCTGAATTCCTGTCGGCGGAAGAAAGCGTCAGCTTTTGCATTTTACTGAAATCTATAAACTGCCATGGAGTTTTTTTTCTGCTGGGATAGTCCATAACGTGGTTGATGGGAAATTTCATGTCCGGAGACGAAAACACCCCTTTGATAGTTCCGTCATTAAGTTCCACCAGACCGTGGATAAGCGCCTCCGGATGTATGAGAACGTCTATCTTCTCCGCAGGGAGTCCGAAAAGATAATGGGCCTCTATAATTTCAAACGCCTTGTTCATCATTGTCGCCGAGTCAACTGTTATCTTCCTGCCCATCTTCCATACAGGATGCTGAAGAACATCCTTTAAAGCCACGTTTTTACCGGCCGGTCTTCCGCCAAAAGGACCTCCTGACGCTGTCAGGTATATCCTTTTTATATCTTCTCTCTTCACTCCTTCAAGTGCCTGGAATACCGCATTATGCTCGCTGTCCACGGGCAGTATCAGGGCGCCGTATTTTCTTTTCAAACGGTCTATAATATGCCCCGCAACGACAAGAATTTCCTTGGTCGCAAGACCTATAACTTTCTTGCCGCGTATCGCCGAGCAGACCGCTTTCAGAGTGCTGATTCCCGGAATGGCGCAGATAACGATATCCGCCTTTTTCAACGAAGCAATCTTTTCAAGCCCTTTTTCTCCGCATAAAAATTGCACGCGGGGGAATTTCCTCTCAAAAGCCGGGTCGCTTTTCTCAAAATAGACATATGCCGGCCTGAATTCCCTTATCTGCCCGGCAAGCAGGGTCTTATTCTCCCTGCATGCAAGCCCGAGCACCCTGAACCTGCCCCCGCTCTTCCTGACAACCTCAAGGGTATTCTGCCCTATCGTCCCCGTACTGCCTAATATCACTATATTCTTCATTTGTCCCTTAAAAAACATGAAATGGGAATTTAGATTCCCGTTATACAATTGCTATACAATAGATATACGATTGTTTAACGCAAACAGAATATTGTTTTGTTTGCATCTATCAGGAACAAAGTTCCTGTATAACGATTGTATATTTCCCTCTATTTGTCGTTTTTTATGCCTCCGAATCTTCTTTTTCTTTTTTTGTACACCTTAATCGCCTTGAGAAACTCCTCTTCGCCGAAATCAGGCCAGAGCACAGGCGTAAAAGAAAACTCGGCGTAAGCCGCCTGCCACAAGAGGAAATTGCTTATCCTCTTCTCGCCTGACGTCCTGATAATGAGGTCGGGCGGAGGAATTTTTGCGGTGTAAAGGTTTTTTTCAATCAATTCTGCGGTTACATCTTTTTCCGGAACGCCGGAGCGGATAATTTTTTTCACTGCATCAGTTATTTCCCGGCGGCTGCCGTAGTTAATGGCTAAAACAAGGTTCAGCCCCGTGTTTTTCCCCGTCATTTTTTCAATATCCGTCATAACGCTTTTAAGAGTCCGAGGCAGTTGAGCCCTGCTTCCTATGAAACTTACTTTTACATTGTTCCTGCAAAAATTCTTACTCTCAATTTTTAAACGATGCTCCATCAGACGGAAGAGAAACTCCACCTCGGAGCGTGGCCTCTTCCAGTTCTCGGTTGAGAAAGAATAAAGCGTCAGATACTTCACCCCGTACTTATCCGCCGCCTTTATAACGCGCCTGACAGATTCAATCCCGGCCAAGTGTCCTTCAATTCTGGGAAGATTATTTTTCTTAGCCCACCTGCCATTTCCGTCCATAATGATTGCCATATGAGCTGGCGCCGTGGAGTTTTTGGGTATCATATCTGGAACTTCTCTCCAAAATAAACTTTTCTGGAATCAGGGTGCGAAAGAATTTCATCAGGGGTCCCTTCTATAAGAATCTCTCCCTTGTGTATGAGATATGCCCTGTCGGTAATTTTCAGGGCGTCGCGGACATTGTGGTCTGTCACCAGTATCCCTATCCCGTCTTTTTTCAGCTCTAAGATTGTCTCCTGCAGTTCGTAAACCGTCTTGGGGTCTATGCCGGAGAAAGGCTCGTCCAGCAAAAAGTATTTCGGGTGGAGCGTCAGGCTTCTCCCTATCTCAAGGCGCCGTTTTTCTCCTCCGGAAAGGGTGCCGGCCGTATTTTTTCTCATTTCATAAAGCCCCACCTTCTCCAATGCTTTGCGGCAAACTTCTTCCATCGCCGCCTTATCCCTGTAATAGTCTTCCAGAACGATATATATGTTATCTTCAACGTTAAGCCGGTTGAAGAGCGATATCTCCTGCGGAAGATAGAGCATGCCCGCCCGAGCCCTTTTCCACACAGGCAGGGAAGTTATATCCGTTTCATCAAGAAAAATCTTTCCTTTATCCTGAAGGAGAAAACCGAGTATCATCTCAAAAGTCGTGGTCTTGCCGGCGCCGTTGGGTCCGAGCAGGCCGACAACCTCCCCTTTCTCCACGCTTATGGATATGTCTGCAACTGCGGCCTTTCTGCCGAAATTCTTTTTTAGGTTTATAGCTTTAAGCATCTTTTAAAACAGGTTCGCTCTGCCGGGCTTTATTTTTATACCCATATGTTTATAGGCAAGCTCGGTGGCCGTCCTGCCCTGCGAGGTTTTCTTGATAAAACCCTTCCTAACCAGAAAACTTTCATAAACCTCTTCTATGGTGTCAGATTCCTCTCCCACCGCTATAGAAAGACTCTTAAGCCCCACAGGCCCCCCCGCAAACTTGGTGATGATAACCTCCAGTATATTTTTGTCCATCTCGTCAAGGCCTTCTTCGTCAACATCCATCCTGTCAAGGGCGTGCTTTGAAATCTCCATGTCTATAATCCCTTTTCCAGCCACCTGCGCAAAATCCCTTATCCTCCTCAAAAGCCGGTTTGCCACCCTCGGCGTACCCCTTGAGCGTTTTGCTATTTCCCCTGCTCCCTCTTCCGTTATCTCGGTATTGACCAGCCGCGCGGCCCTCTCTATAATCGCCTTAAGCTCTTCGGGAGCGTAGTAATCCAGCCGGTGCATTATGCCGAACCTGTTTCGCAGGGGAGAGGTGAGCAGACCGACTCTCGTCGTCGCGCCTACGAGAGTGAAGCGCTTCAAAGGAATTTTTACGGACTTTGCCTTGGGACCCTCGCCTATCATTATGTCTATGCAGAAATCCTCCATCCCGCTATAGAGGTATTCTTCAATATTCCTGGAAAGCCGGTGAATTTCATCTATGAAAAGGATATCCCCTTCCTCAAGGTTGGTAAGTATCCCCGCAAGGTCGCCCGCTCTTTCAATTACGGGGCCCGACGTGGCTCTTATGTTGACTCCCATCTCATTGGCAAGGATGTACGCAAGTGTCGTCTTGCCTATCCCGGGCGGCCCGTGAAAAAGGACATGGTCAAGAACATCCCCTCTCTCCTTTGCGGCTTTGATAAAAACCCCGAGGTTTTCCTTCACCTTGTTCTGGCCTACAAACTCGGAAAAACCTTTGGGCCTCAAGGTGTTTTCATATTTTATATCCTCACCGGCGGCAATCGGAGATGTTATTCTCTCTTCCATTTTCTTCCCGGGATCCGGGGTTTGGATTTCGGGGTTCGGGTAAATGTTTTTAATTTTTATCTTCTCCGAGTCCCTGATCCCGATTCCCGAATTCCTGTTTTTATTCATCCCTTTTTAAGGGCTTCCTTTATAATCTCCTCTATGGACATCCTGCGTCCTTTCTCCTTGATTATCTTACCGACGCTGACCGCCGCCTCTCTTCTCCTGTAGCCGAGCACCGTCAAAGCCTCAACCGCACTTGCAAAAATCTCCCTTTCGCCGTCTTCTCGCCTATCTTCGGAGACAGGCAGTTTCTCAACCTTCTGCTTCAACTCAACGATAAGCCGCTCTCCCGTCTTTTTCCCGACGCCCGGCACACTGGTAAAAACAGCGGTATCTTCGGCAAGGATAGCATTATACAACTCATCCGTTCTCATCCCGGAGAGAATCCTCATTGCCACCTTCGGACCGATTCCCGGGACGGAAAGAAGCATGAGAAAGGTTTCCCTTTCTCTCTCGTCTGCAAAACCGAAAAGATTTATTTCCTCCTCCCTTACCTGCTGGAAAGTGAAAAGGCGGACATCTTCGCCTTCTTCTCCTATGGATTGCGAGGTTTCAAGGGAGACGTTCAAAGTATAACCTATGCCGTTATTCTCTAAAACAACCCTGGCGGGCGATTTAAAGACCAGTTTACCCTGAATGTAATAGATCATGCTCTTTTTTATAGTGGAAGTACGCCACCGCCGCAGCGACGGCATCGCTTTCATCAAGGCTTGTAAACCCTTTATGCCCTGTCATATGTTCTATCATGAACTGCACTTGCTCTTTTGTCGCCGAACCCTGTCCCGTAATGCTCTGTTTTATCTCTCTTGCCGGAATAAGGTGGAAACCTGTGCCTTTCCTGATTGCGGAACCGATGATGACCCCTGTAACCTGCCCTATCTTTAACGCAATCCGGACATTCTTGCCGAGATATATTTCTTCAATGGCGACTATATCCGGCGCTGTTTCATCCATCAGAACATCAAATTTTTCAATTATGGCGCGAATTTTTTTTTCATAAGCGCCGGCCGCTGGCACAATGGCTCCGGACCTAATCACCGTCTGGCTTCTTTCGTTTCCCTCAACCAGTCCCCAGCCCAACCTGTTAACGCCCGGGTCAACCCCTAATATCTTCATGCTTTGTGAGATGTGAGATGAAAATCACCTCGCTCCCAAGAGCGGGACAAAAAGAATCGCTTCACGTCTGGCATGTCACGTTTTTGCCGTCAGGCGGTACCGACC
>CAZAMK010000104.1:0-4936 GCA_964486345.1 uncultured bacterium | reverse complement strand
GAGGGATTTGAGAAGATCTATGTTTTTGGTCAAAAGGTTGACCTGTTTGAGGAGATTCTCAACATTCTTTATGCGAGAGGAATAGTGGCGCATAAGTTTTTTGTCCGCTGTTTTGCCCTTTGCCTTCAATGATTTCTTTATGCCGGAAACCGCCTCTTCAAGAAGTCTGTTTCTTTTTTCCAGCCCTGTTTTAAGCTTGTCAAAGATAATTCCTTCCATATCGTCGTTTGCATTGTAGAAACTGCGGGAATAACCCTTGAGCCAGACTTTTTTGACGGCATTCCATTCTTCAAGTTTCTTCATATTGATACTGACATTGCCCTTGCTTATGCCGAGCATTCTCCCTATCTGTGCGGGAGAGAGCGGTTCGGGAGTGATGTAAAGGAGGGCGTATATCTGGCATACGGTTCTGTTCAGGCCGATGCTTTCGCCGAGACTACCTATTGCTTCTATGAATTTGTCGGGAGTGTTTGAAGTTTTCATTGTTCAGTTTGTTTTGAACATTTTAACATGATTGGGTGAAAGATACAAGGTGGGGGAGATGATATATGTTGCTGAGATTGCCGCGCACAAGATGCTCGCAATGACAAAATAGGAAAGATGGATTCCTGCTTACTATCCGCAGGAATGACAAACGCGGATATTTAGTGGGAAAGAGAGGATAGGATGTCCCTCGCGGGCTGGAAGGCGGGATTGAGTTTTAGCGTCCTGTTGAGAAGCAGTATGCCATTCTGCATGTCTCCCTGCTCCATGAGAGTAATGGCAAGGAAGAAGTTTGCCCTGTAATCGGCTGGCATAAGATTGAAGTAGGCGACAGCCTTTTTATGAGCCGCCTTTATGTCGCGGAATTCAAGGTCATGCTGTATGTTTTTAATGGACAATCCGGAAAAACTCCTATACGAGCCTTCAGGGATAAGGGGACCCGGGCTTGTGTTGAAGAAAAAAGCGAATACTGCGGCGGCAATCCAGAAGGGTATAACATGCAGAGGTTTTTTCCGCCTGAATTTCTCAATGCTCCATATTATCAGGCACGCACCGCTGACGGCGAAGCACCCTACCGCAGGCAGTCTGTACCTGTCGGTGATAAAAAATAGCACAACCCACAAAACGTTGGAAAGCGTGAAAGTGATGAAGATGAAGTTTTTCTTCCAGTCCCTGAAAAGCATTAAAAGCCCTGCGGCGCCGAGAGGGACGATGAATCCGAATTTTATGAAAGCAAGCTTCAGTGCGGGGATGACCTTTTCCAAGAGATGAACATTGAGGTTCTGCGGCCATTCGTAACTGGTGAAGAAAAGATTAAGCTTGGTGAAAAATAATTTCCAGAACGCGCCCGACAGCGGGCTTAACAGTTCCCCTTTGGGATAGTGAAACAGGCCGAGGGAATCCGAGCTGTTGCCTATGTGCCAGTTTATGGGGCCGTTTGTACAGATGGGTACGAATTCCCCGCTCACATAGTAATTCCGGATTGTAACGGGAAGTATTGTCATACCGGAGACAAAAAGCAGAAGGATGAGAATAGCCGCCGGCTGGTACTTCGGTTTCATGTTGCAGGGGAGCAGTTTTTTTTCGGGATACAGATAAAGGCCGAGAAGAAGAAAAGGCAAAAAGACCGCAATCGTAGGCTTTGCAAGTGCGGCAAGGCCGAGAACGACGCCGGATAAAATCCATCTTAAATAATTCGGCTTCTGAAGTGAAAAGTACACAAGGGCGATAAAAAGAACGTAAAGAAAATATATAAGTCCGTCGCTAAGAACAGTTGAGGCGTATACAACGGACGTCCTGTAAAAACACGCAAGGAAAGCGGCGGCGAGCCCCGCCCATTCGTTATAGATTTTCTTGGCGATATAGTATAAAAAGAAACATACGGCGGTGTCCATAAGCAGTTGAACGACGGATATGGCTATGAGACTGCCGCGGAAAAGAAAACAGACAGCCGCAAGGAAATAGGAATAGAGAGGCGCCATGTAAAAAGCAGAGCCGCTGACATGCCACGGGTGTGCCAGTATGTCCTTCGCCCAAAGGATAAAAGTTCGCTGGTCGTACCCCTCAAGCAGGTACGGATTGAAGAAAACGGAATCTTTAAAGTAATACAGGTATATGCACCTGATTATAAAACCGGCAAGGAGTATTGAGGGAAGGAGAAGATTTCTTTTCCTGATTTTCATATCATTGCGCCTGTCCGGAATTTTCAATATCCTTCAGGCAGTCCGTTATGATGTCCTTGACGGTGTAACGCGGCGAAAAGCCCGTCAGGTTCCTGATTTTGGAAATGTCGGGAACGCGCCTGCTCATGTCCTCAAACCCTTTGGAATAGACGGCCTCCGGATTTACAAATATTATTTCCGAGGAGCTGTGCGTCGCGTCCTTAATCATATACGCAAGGTCTTTTATTGAAATTTCTTCCGTACTGCCCATGTTGAAAACTTCTCCGTACGCTTCGTCCTTTTGGATGAGTTTTACGACGCCTTCTACTATGTCATTGACATGGACGAAACATCTCGTCTGGCCGCCATCCCCGAAGACGGTTATGGGAAGATCGTTCAACGCCTGCTTGATGAATCTCGGTATGACCATTCCGTACCGGTCGCTCTGGCGCGGGCCCACGGTATTGAAAAATCTGCCGACCACAACGGGAAGATTTTTTTCTTCAAAGAATGCAAACGCAAGAAATTCGTCTATCGCTTTGGTGCAAGCGTAGCTCCATCTTTTTTTCTTTGTGTTGCCTATTACTATATCCGCGTCTTCCATGAAAGGTGTGTTCTCGTTTTTTCCGTATACTTCGGACGTGGAAGCGAGAAATATTTTTTTGCCGTGCCTTGCGCACAGCTTGAGAACATTGTAAGAACCTTCAACGTTTATTATCACTGAATCCACGGGATTTTCCATCACTCTCTTGACTCCGACAACCGCCGCAAGATGAAAAACAAAATCGCATTTTTTTATCAGTTCCTCAAGGAGGGAAGCGTTCAGGATTGTGTCTATGAAAAGATGAAAGTTTTTTCTGTCAATGAATTTCTCCACGTTGTTAAGACTGCCCGTTGAAAGGTCGTCTATGACAAAAATTTCATTTTCCCCGGAGAGTATTTTTTCTAACAGATGAGAGCCGATGAAACCGCAGCCGCCCGTTATCAAATATTTCATTTTTAGTTCCTTCTCTCGGTTTTTCAGTGCAAAAGCTTTTGCTTATATTATAAAAAATATTTGACAAAAATAAAAATATGTTTTTAAATAGGTGTAGAATTAAGAAAAATAAAAACTGAATTCTTCACGATGAAAAAAATATTCAAAGCGAAGAGTTCAGAAAAAAGGGGGTGAGATAATGGCTAAGAAAACAAAGAAAGTTGCAAAGAAAAAAGCGGCTCCGAAAAAGAAAACAGCTAAGAAAGCGGCTCCGAAAAAGAAAGTTGCAAAGAAGGCCAAGAAGAGATGAGAACAAAGAAAAGAAAATTACGGTGGAGTTCAAAAAGAGCCAACCATCGTAAAAAAGGCACAATGGGTTAAGGTCAGATAAAAAGTGAGCTCACTGAAGTTTCAAGGTGTATTCTTTGGATAGCTTCAGCAAGCAGGCCCGAGACTGACAGTTTGGTGAAACGCTGAGGCAGTTTAGGCGTTGGTATCGTATCGGTTATGATTATTTCTTCAAAAACCGGTGAATTGAGTTTGTTTATTGTTTCCTCCGAAAAAACTGCGTGAGTGCAGGCTCCGTAAACTGCGGATGCTCCGTGCTCGCGAAGTTTTTCCGCCGCTTCCAGCATCGTACTTCCCGTTGAAATCAAGTCATCAATTATTATCGCAACATGATTCTTTACTTCCCCTATTACATGTACCGTTTCTATCTGGTCGGGCCCTATCCTTCTCTTATCCACAATGGCGAGACCGGCGGAAAGCCTCTTCGCCAGAGCCCTCGCAGTCTTAACTCCTCCCACGTCGGGTGCAACTATTACCGGGTCTTTTATGTTTTTTCCTTTTAAATAGCTGACAATGACAGGTGCGGCGAAAAGATGGTCAACAGGGATATCAAAGAAACCCTGTATCTGGGGAGTATGCAGATCCATGGTCAGTATTCTGTCGGCTCCGGCCGAAACAAGAAGGTTTGCCACAAGCTTTGCCGTTATGGGAACCCGGGGACGGTATTTCATGTCCTGCCGGGAATAGCAGTAGTAAGGCAGAACCGCAGTGTGTCTTCTCGGGGATGCCCTTCTGAAAGCGTCCAGGGTAATGAGTAGCTCCATGAGGTTTTCATTTACGGGAGAACAGGTCGGCTGTATCAAAAATATGTCTTTCCCTCTCACGTTTTCTTCAATCTTGACGCATATCTCGCCGTCCATGAATCTGAATATGTCTATCTTCCCGACCTCCTTGCCCAGATGTCCTGCAATCTTTCTTGAAAGCTCTATGTTGGCGTTTCCAGAGAACACGGAACAGTTATTCATTGTTTTCTCCCCTTTCAGATAAAAATTGCTGTGCTTTTTCAAAATCCTGAATGTTGTTTATCCCTATGCATTCCTGCGGATTGCGGGTGGTATGGGTATCTATTTTCTTCCCCATTGATGAGAGTATCTTAACAACGTCCGTCAGATAATATTCCTTTTTTAATTCGTCCGGAAGAACTTTTTCCAGCGCCAGAAAAAGTGCTTTATTGTCAAAGACGTATATGCCCGAGTTTATTTCCTTTATGGCTTTTTCCTCTTCGGACGCGTTAAGTTCTTCCACTATTTCAGAGACGTTCCCCGCGCCGTTCCTTTTTATTCTACCATAACCGAAAGGATTTTCTAAAAAAGCGGTGAGCACCGTGCCGCAGTTTCCGCTTTCCCTGTGTTTCGCGATAAGACTGTTAAGCGTACCCTCCGTTATGAAAGGCACGTCCCCGCACAATATGAGAACATCGCCTTCATAATTATTCAGGATATCCTTTGCCTGTAAGACGGCGTCTCCC
>CAZAMK010000103.1:0-4950 GCA_964486345.1 uncultured bacterium | reverse complement strand
CTCGAGGTCGTGAGACCTATCCCACAAGGAAGCCGGCCGAAGCATGCAATCCGCCACTAAACCTTTGGCGGACTATCGCAAAGCTCTATGTATGAAATCAAATCGGTATTATTTTTTCAATAGCCGAGGGTCAGTAGCTCTCTGAACAACAACCCTCCTCTTGGGCTTTGAAGTCTTTTTAAGCGCATTCATCAACCGGTCATACTCTTTCCTGTCAACGGGGATATCCACTTCCTTGTTTTTTTTGCCGGAGAGTATGCAGGCATTTATGAACTCCATCGTCCTCAATCCGTCTTGCCCGCTGACAAAAAGTTCCTCTCCCCTCAATATGGCGGCGGCAAAATTCTTTATTATCTCAACAGCACCTGTGGTAACATTACTTTTAAACTTGAGGGCTTCCCTTTCCGCCGTTATTCCGGCCCACATATCTTTTGCGTCAAAAGTGTATTTTGAAACGGGTGCGCTGTATTTATAAAGATAAAGGTTATATCCCCTGATAATCAGTTTCCCCCTGTCCCCTTTAATTTCAACGCGGAAGTTCCTTTCTCCAGGTTCGCATGTTGTTACGAAGTAATATCCCCATGCGCCGTTTTCATACTCCAGAAGAGCGGCAACTTCATCTTCAACTTCTATCTTGTGCAGACGCGTTCTCGTATTCGCCTTTATCCTTACAGGCAACCCTCCGAGCATGATAAACAAGTCTATTATATGGGGCGCCTGATTTATTAAAACCCCGCCGCCTTCTCCCTTCCACGTAGCGCGCCACGCGCCGCTGTCGTAATAAATCTGGTTGCGGTACCATGGGTCCACACACAGAGTCCTTCTTACCTCTCCTATAACGCCGCTTGTCATAATCTCCTTTGCTTTCCTGAAGAGCGGCTCGGTTCTCATCTGATGCATAACGGTAAATATTTTCCCGCTTTCTTTTGCCGCCTTAACCATCCTGTCAGCATCGGATACAGTAACCGAGATAGGCTTTTCGGAAAGAACGTGGAGCCCGTTCTCAAGGGCAAAGACGCTGGCAGAGGCATGAAACCAGTGGGGGATGACAACTATTACGGCATCGCAAAGCCCGCTTTTTATCATTTCCCTGTAATCTGTAAAATACTCAACCCTGAATTCTTTGCCTTTCTCCCGCGCAACTTTTTCCTCGTTATCGCATACGCAGGCAAGTTTCGTTTCTTTAATGGAAACGATATTCTTACAGTGGGTATATCCCATCCCTCCCATGCCTATTATTCCGATTCTGACAGTTCCCATATCACCCTCCTGTCTATTCGGCGAATTTGGGGTCCGTAACCCTCTGCGCCTTTACGGTCTTTTTCACTTTTGAAGTCTTAATGAGCTTCTTCATCAGAGAGTTATATTCGTTTCTGTTGACAGGCACCTTCACCGCCTTGTTTTTCATGCCGGAAAGAATGCAGGCGTTGAAAAACTCCACTGCATTAAGACCTTCCTGCCCGGGTGAAATCAGCTTCTCCTTTTTCAGAATCGCCATGGCAAAATTTCTCACTATCTCCTTATGGCCGGCGTTGACATCCTTATCAAGCTTGACCTTCTCTTCCTTTACGTCAAGGGATGCCCACATGTTTTTGGACTGGTGCGTAAACTTGGAAACAGGAATGCTGTATGTGTATAAAGTAATGTCCGTACCGTTAACTACGATTTTGCCTTTTTCTCCCGCGATTTCCATGTACAATGAAGCATCTTTTCCCGCAGGTTCGCAAGTGGTCGTATAAAAATATCCCCATGCGCCGTTTTTGTATTCAAGGGCAACGGCCACCTCGTCTTCAACCTCTATCTTGTGCAGGCTTGCCCTTGTTTTTGCTTCAACCTTTGCGGGCAGGCCGGCGATATAGGTGAAAAGATCTATGGTATGCGGGGACTGGTTGACGAGAACGCCGCCGCCTTCCCCCGCCCATGTGGCGCGCCAGGTGCCGCTGTCATAGTATGACTGGGCACGGTACCACGGGTCAATGCACATTGTCCTTTTTATTTCTCCGATAGTGCCGCTCTTAACTATTTCCTTCAGTTTTTTCACGAGGGACTGCGTCCTTCTCTGAAACATAACAGCAAAAACCTTTCTGCTGTCTTTTGCCGCCTTAATCATCCTGTCCGCATCGGCCACCGTAACGGCAATCGGTTTCTCGGAAAGCACGTGGAGCCCGTTTTTGAAAGCAAAGATGCCTATCTCCGGATGAACCCAGTGCGGAGTGGCGATAACCACCGCATCGCACAGCCCGCTCTTAATCGCCTTTTTATAGTCCGTAAAATACGGAACTCCAAACTCCTTCCCTTTCTTTTCAGCAACATCTTTATCAATGTCGCAGACAAAAGCAAGTTCGGTTTCCTTCAATTCTTTTATAGTTAAACAGTGGGAAGAACCCATTCCTCCGACTCCGACAACCCCTATTTTTACCTTCTTCATCTCTTGCTCCTTTTTTAGCGTATAGTCCAAGACACAGCGTATAGCGTGAAGCGTTTAGTCAAAAACTTCTAATTGTATTTTCTATACGCTCTACGCTACCCGCTTTACGCCGTCTTTTTTTCTTTTACACTTTAACAAAATGTTGTATTATGATAGTATACAAAAGGACGAAAATCAAGAGGGCTTCAAAATGGAAGATTTTGACATTAACAGTGAAGAGTGGAAAGAAAGGTTAAAGGGAAAATCCCCCGAAGAGATAGCGGAGATAGTCGGCGCTCATTATGAGGAAAAATACGGCAAAGACCCTGTATTGCCCAAGGGGAAGATAATCGGGCTTGCGATTTTCTTTTTAATCATGGTTTCTATTCTCTTTTTCCTTTACTATTTTTTTAGACAAGCCGCCCTTTAACAAGGGGTTGCATCACAACGGCTGTTGCCGAACTTCCGGCTTTAATATATAATTATTGACCATGTGGGAACGCGTATACATTGCGGCTTTTGCGGCAAGCGGAATTATTTCCCTTGCACTGACTTTTCTGGCGGGCAAAATAGCCGTCAGATTTAAGGTCGTGGATATCCCGTCAGATAGAAAAGTCCACCGTAATCCTACGCCTCTGCTCGGGGGGCTCGGGATTTATTTTTCTTTTCTCTTTACGATACTCGCCGGCATCTTCGTGGTAAAAAGCGGCTTAATCCCTGACTTCTTAAGAATTTACGTTCCGGGCATACAGAGTACACTGAAACAGGTTGTTGTCGTTCTCACGGGAGGAGCCGTCGTTGTATTCTTCGGACTGATAGACGACATAAAATCCCTGCGCGCCGTTCATAAGCTCATCCTGCAGATTGCCGCAGTTATCATCATATTCTCGGCAGGGATGCGGGTATCCTTTTTCCTGCCTGACGGACTTCAATCGTTCATAATGACGGCAATGTGGTTTCTGCTTATGATGAACAGCTTTAACCTCATGGACAATATGGACGGCTTGAGCGCCGGAGTAGCTTTTATAAGCGGCTCTATTCTTTTTGTCTTTGCCGTACAGATGGGACAGCTGTTTGTTGCGACGATTCTTGCCGTTTTTCTCGGCAGTCTCCTGGGATTTTTGAGGTATAATTTCCCGCCTGCAAAAATATTTATGGGCGAGTGCGGAAGCAGTTTCCTCGGATATTTTCTGGGCACCACCGCAATTCTTCTGACTTTTTACCGCTACGAGGAAAGTCAGTCTTTTCTGCCTGTTTTCGCGCCTCTCGTTATTTTTGCAGTCCTCTTTTTTGACACGTTGTCCGTGATATGGATCAGAAGAAAAAGGAAACTGCCTGTCTTCAAGGCGGACAAAAACCATTTTTCACACAGACTCGTCGGACTGGGAATGACAAAAAAACAGGCTGTTTTATTCATCTATCTGCTTACGCTCTGCACAGGCATAGGGGCTCTTTTGCTTGGCAGTTTGAACATTTTCGGAGGAATAATAATACTCCTGCAGGTGCTCATAATCATCATCATTGTCGGCATTCTGGAATTAGCCGGAAGAAACAGGGATTAGATCGGGAGATACTTCACATGGAAAAAAGGGCATGGATTGAAATTGATTTAAACAAGATAGAAAGAAATGTTGAAAGAATAAAAAATTACACGGGCAGAAAATTTATGGCCTGCGTTAAAGCCGACTGTTGCGGCATGGGGATGTGCAAAGTATCCCGAAAAATTGAAAAAAAATCCGATTTCTTCGGCGTAGCGACAACATCCGAAGCCGTAACGTTGAGGGAATGCGGGATAAAAAAACCGATTCTGGTACTCGGACCTGTTCTTCCTGGGGACGTTGAAACCCTTGTGGCCAACGATATAAGAATCACGCTGTTTAATGAGGAACTGCTTAAGACCGTCACAGCCGCCGCAAGGAAAAGAGGGAAGAAGGCAATCGTGCACATAAAGATAGATACCGGACTTGGCAGAATAGGAATAAATCCCGAAACAGCGGGAAATTTTATCAGAAAGGTTGCGGCAAGAAAAGAGATTGAGGCTGAAGGCATATTCACGCATTTCGCCACCGCAGGCTGGAGAGACAAGGAATATGCGAAAAGGCAGATAGGAAAATTCCATGAAACATTGAATGCCGTTTCATTTTATAATCTTCCGATTAGGCACATGGCAAATTCACCTGCAATCCTTAATCTTCCGGAAGCGTATAAAAACTTTGATATGACAAGAATAGGACTACTGACTCTCGGAGTTTACCCGGAAAAGCATTTTTACAAGAAACTACCCCTTGAATGCGCGGTAAAAGGATAAAAACCGTTCCAAAAGGTACATATATAAGCTACGGGATAACCTACAAGACCGAACGGGCATCCACGAAAATAGCTACTACAGGGATAGGATATGCCGACGGGCTCCGGAGACTTCTTTCAAACAAATTTAATTTTTCATGGAAGAAGCAAAAAGTCAGGATTGTCGGGAACATATGTATGGACCAAACACTTGCAGATATAACCGGGAAAAAGATGCGAATAGGCGATACATTGCA
>CAZAMK010000102.1:0-4956 GCA_964486345.1 uncultured bacterium | reverse complement strand
GAGCGACGAGAGAAGCCGAACGCAGACCGCCTCGCCGGGGCGGTCAAGTGTCCCGTCTGAAGAAGACCGCCTGGCAGGACATATTTCCTTCTATTATTTCACGGGATAGGCCATGGTGCAGTAGTATGCAAGGTTCGGCTGGCGCACGTCAGCCCTGCCGAACTGAACCACCACGGGCACACTGCTTTTCACGACCATAGCATACTGGCCGTAGGGTATTCGGTACTTCTTCTTTCCGAGCGGCTTGTCTAAACGGAAACAGCGTACCCTTTCCGCCTCAACCGCTTCCTTAATGCCTTTTACGGGTTTCCGGTCTTCAAAATACAGGTCAATGGAAATATCCGCTCTCTTTTTTCCCGAATTCAGAATTATCAGTGACTCGTGACCTTTTATCTTGCCTTTACCGGGCGGCGGCAGGTCCCCGTCTGGGATAACCCACACAAACCCTTTCTGTTTTTTGTCCATTAACAATTTCCCTCCTATAGATGTTACATTGTAATACGGCATGACAAACGATGCAACGGTCCGGCAAAGCTCAAGGGTTTCAAGGTAATTGTCACATTCCGCACATGAATTCAAAGACTGCGTCGCTGAATCCAGGCAGTCCCTCATGTCCAAAATCGGGATAGATGAGCATGTTCTTGCCGGACGTTATCTTGTTATAGGCGGCAAACTGAGTGGAAGGGGGGCAGACGATGTCCATAAGGCCGGTTCCCATGAGTACATCCGCTTTTATGCGCGGGGCAAGGTGTTGTACGTCAATATAGCCGAGCCTCGTGAAAATCTCTTCTTCCCTGATGTGTTGAGGGTCAAAAAGGCGGAAAAACATTTTAAGCTCTTCGTAGGCGTTTGCGGCAAGGTCCATATTCCATACCCTGCGGTAATCGCAGAGAAAGGGAACTGACGGAGCGGCACGTTTTATCCGCGGTTCAAGAGCGGCGCATGCAAGAGTCAATCCTCCGCCCTGCGACCCTCCGAAGGTGCCTACTCTGCCGGCGTCCACCTCGGGCATGCTCATGGCGATGCCGGCAAGCTGGGCGCAGTCAAGGAAGATTGAGCGGAAAAGGAGTTTTTCCGGCGACTCGTCAAGCCCTCTTATTATGTGCCCGCGCTGGGTATTGCCTTTTACTCTCCCTGCGTCTTCAGACCTTCCTCCCTGACCCCTGCAGTCCAGAGCGAATACTGAAAAACCCTGGGCGGCATATCCGTATTTATCCGACCATTCCCCGCTATTGCCGGAGTACCCGTGAAACATGATTACAGCCGGATGTTTTTCCCCTGTTTTTTTCGGCCGCAGGTACTTTGCGTATATGCGCGCTCCGCCGACTCCCGTGAAATAAAGGTCAAAGCACTCCGCAAAATCAGCCGCACTCTGTCTCGGAACCAGAGAAATTTGCGGGGCTACGGAATGCATTTCAGCCAGAGCCTTCTCCCAGTAGCTGTCAAAATCTTCCGGCAAGGGATTGATTCCTTTGTATTTTTTCAACTGTTCCAGCGGCATATCTGTCAGAGGCATGGATATCTCCTGTTCAGAAAAGAACCTCTTTGCCTGTTTTCGCGCTTCTGTAAATCCCTTCAAGGATTTTAATGACTTCAAGGGACTCTTCCGGTTTTACGGGGACTTCTTTGTCTTTTTTCACACACTCCAGGAAAGCGCGTATTTCCTCATGGTGCGGAGTAACGTTTGGAAGCGAATCAAAACGGATTTCTATATCCTGCAGGACGCCTTTCTTTTCCGTGTAAACCTTGCCTTCAGGCCACCTCAACCCCGCTTCTGTGCCGAAAAGAGTTGTGGAAAAATCTTCCATCTTTTCCATGTTGGCGAGGAAACTGCAGGAGAGAGAAACAGTCCTTCCGTCGGCAAACCTGATAAAGCCGGTGGCGAAATCTTCCACGTCATAGGATTTTCTGTCAAATTCCCCCCACATGGCATTGCGTATGTCGGTTCTTTTTGCCAGCTTTGTGCATGCCACGCCTTTAACGGAATGCACCTTCGGACATCCCATGAACCAGTAGGTAAGGTCAAGAATGTGGACTCCTATGTCAAACATGGGTCCGCCTCCTGAAAGCGCTTTCTTTATGAAGGTATCTCTGGCGGGAACCCCCCTTCTTCTCATCGCGTATGCCACCGCATGATATATTTCTCCGAAATCTCCGGCGTCTATCATCTTTTTTACCGCCGCGCTGTCTTTTCTGAACCTCTGGTGCTGGGCGGCCATAAGTTTCTTACCGGCTTTTTTCGCCTCTTTTATCATGCCTTCAACCTCTTTTACGCTCACGGCCAAAGGTTTCTCGCATATAACGTGCTTGCCTGCTTTTAAGGAATCAATCGTTATGGGAAAATGCGAAGTGTTCGGGGTGCAGATATCAATGATATCTATCTCATCCATCTCCAGCAGTTTCCTGTAATCGTCAAATACATGCGGTATTTTGAACTCTTCTTTTGCTGCCTTTCTCGCTTTCTCGGAAGAGTCAACAGCGCCGATTATCTCAACATCGTCAAGTTTTTTCCAGCCCGGCATATGGCAGCCAGTTGCGATTCCGCCGAACCCCGCTATCCCCACTCCGTATTTTTTTCCGCGCATTTTATTTTTCTCCATTTACCCTGAACTCTCACTTGATAAGCTTTCCAAGTGAGGGGTTTATGATTTTGCCTTTCTGTCTTTACTCCTTAACTCCCCTCTAAATCCACCCTAACCCTCCTTTGCTAAAGGAGGAGACTGTGTTGTATCCCCCCTTTGCAAAGGGGGGTATGGGAGGATTTGCCAATAGATTTTATATTGTTAATAGGAAACTAATCAATTGTTGAAAGCAAATCTGGCGTCAACCGCAATTGCGCCTTTTCCTTTTTCAAGCGCCATGAGCGGATTGATGTCCATCTCTTCTATCTCCGGGAAGTCTCTGCACAACTGCGAAATTCTCAACAGGACGTCTTTTATCGCCTCCGTATCCCTTTCCGTTATGCTCCTGAACCCTTTAAGCATCTTTGCCGTCTTTATCCCATCTATCATTTCCTGCGCATCCACGTCCGTTACCGGTATCACCCTGAAAGAGACGTCTTTCAGCAGTTCCACGTATATTCCGCCTAAACCGAACATAAGCAGGTGGTTGAACTGCGGGTCTTTTTTCACTCCGACTATAACCTCCGTCCCTCCCGATATGAGCGGCTGTATCTGCACGCCTTCTATCACGGCGTCTTTTTTGTATTTTTTTGCCGAAGCGATAATTTCATTAAATCCCTGTTCAACCTCTTTTGCGGATGCGAGTCCTACCTTTACGCCGCCTGCCTCTGTTTTATGAAGGATATCGGGGGAGACCAGCTTCATTACCACCGCTCCTCCTGCCTTCTTGAAATAGTTTACGCATTCCCCTGTGTCTTTTGCGAGGAATGAGCCCACTGTTTTTACGCCGTAAGCCGAGAGTATCTGCCTGCCTTCTATGTCGCCGGCGGTTGTCCTGCCGGATTTTTTAATCCCGCTTATTATACCTTCGGCGGTTTTCCTGTCTGCATCAAAATTTATCACCTTTCCCTTGTTTTTATCAACCCACGTTTTATATCCGAGCATGCCCTTCAGTGCGGAAACTGCTCTTTCCGGAAAAGGATAGTTGGGGACGCCCTTTTTCATGAGGATATCCACGCCTTCATTTATTCTTTTCCCGCCCATGAAGCAGGCCAAAACCGGTTTCTTATGCATCCCTGCCGCCTGCACGGTTATTTCCGCTGTTTCCGGAATCTGGGTTACAACCTGGGGTGTCAGTATTGAAATGACCGCGTCAACGCTTTGTTCGGCCAGCGCTATTTCAATAGCTTTTCCGTATTTGTCGGCCAGCGCGTCTCCCAGGACGTCCACGGGATTGTTGACGTTTGCGGCTGGGGAGAGGAAGCTTTTGAGAGAGTCCTTCGCTTTTTCTGAAAGCACTGCCGGTGCAAGCCCCTGCGCCTCTATTGCGTCCACACACATAACTGCAGGACCGCCTGCGTTGGTTACAATGGCCGTCCTGCCGCCTTCGGGTATCGGCTGATAAGCGAAAGCTACGGCATAATCAAAGAGTTCCTGCACAGAATTTGCCCTTATGACTCCCGCCTGCTTCAACGCCGCGTCGTAAGCGCTATCCGAGCCGGCAAGGCTTCCGGTATGCGAGGAAACCGCTTTGCTTCCAGCAGACGATTTGCCTGACTTAACCATTATGATGGGTTTTTTGGCAGATATCTTTTTTGCCTTCTCAATGAATCGTTTCCCGTCGGTAAGCCCTTCCAGGTAAAGCAGGATGACGTTTGTTTCCGGGTCGTCTCCGAAATCCTCCACAAGGTCGGTTTCTGACACGTCTGCCATGTTGCCGAAACTGACGAATTTTGACAGCCCTATATTTTCCTTTGCCGCCCAGTCCAGAACCGCTGTTCCCAGAGCGCCTGACTGCGTTATAAAGGATATCTTCCCTTTCGGTGGCGCCTCAAATGCAAAGGATGCGTTAAGGTTGTTTACAACGTCAATGACTCCGAGACAATTGGGCCCTATCATGCGCATCCCGTATTTTTTTACAATGGCTTTGAGTTCTTCTTCACTTTTCTTCCCCTCCGCTCCAGCCTCCTTGAAGCCGGCGCTTATGACTATCAGCCCCTTTACTCCTTTTTTTCCGCATTCTTCCGCAGTGGAGAGAACGTATTTTGAAGGAATGACTATAATGACAAGTTCGGGGGTGTCCGGTATTTCAGGGATGCTTTTGTAGGTTTTAAGTCCGAGGATGTTTTCCTCGGCGGTGGGATTGACGGGATAAAGCTTTCCTTTATACCCGCCGTCAAGCAGGTTTTTCAAAATCTTGTAGCCCAGTTTCTCGGGGCTTCTTGATGCGCCGACAAGAGCGACGCTGACGGGCGTGAAAAAACATTTAAGCATGATGACAGTCTCCTTTTTGAAGTTGTAAAAAAATAATCAATTAAAAAAAATTTTAAAAAAA
>CAZAMK010000101.1:0-4975 GCA_964486345.1 uncultured bacterium | reverse complement strand
AGGCCTGCCGGAAGATTCGTCCTTAAACCCGTTATCCTGATAGCTGGGCTGACACTGGTCGTTTCCTTCTTCGCTTCAAGGATTTCCAATGAAGGAAGGATGAAGACGGCAGGCGTAAAGAATAACTACACTCTGGTTCTCCACAGACTTCCTTATACGGAAGATATAATACTGGATAACATTGATTATGTAGACGACGCCTCCGCGAAAGAAGTTCTCAACGTTCTGTTTGAGAACGGGAATGTGCCTTACACGAGCGTATCTTATATCTACGAATAAAGAGGTCTGCATCCGCTTCCCGCCTTTGTTTGCGGAACATAATAATTGATAGTAATATATAGGGGAATGTTTTAGAAAAACAGCGTATAGCGTTTAGCGTAGAGCGTATAGAAAAACTTAAAAGAAAAGATGAGCAAAAACACAGAGATAGCCGACATTTTTGAAAGGATTGCCGACGCCCTTGAGTTCAAGAGCGAAAACATCTTTAAGATTGCCGCTTACAGAAGAGCCGCGCGGGTGCTAAGGGAATACCATGGAGACCTTGACAAAGCCCGGGAAAAAGGGACTATATCCAATATGGATGGTATAGGCAAAGGAATGGCGGAGAAGATTGAAGAATATCTTCTTACGGGAAAGATAAAAAAATACGGCGAAGTCATTTCCGATATCCCGGAAGGACTGCTTGAACTGCTAAATAGACCCAACCTCGGACCGAAAACGCTGTACCTCATATACAAAGAGCTCGGCGTAAAAAACCTTGAACAGCTGGAGCGGGCGGCAAAAGACGAGAGCATAGCCGCGCTGACCGGCATGGGAAGCAAAAAAGCGGCGAATATCCGCAAGGGCATATCCCTATATAAGTCAGGAAAATCCCGGACGCCTCTCGGAATTGCACTGGCGGCCGCAGAAGAACTCATCTCTCCCCTTAAAAAGATAACGGAAAAAGTGTCGGCGGCGGGGTCTCTGCGCAGGATGAAGGAAACAGTGGGAGACATAGACATTCTCGCTTCCGGCGCAGACGGCGAAAAGATAATAGAAGCATTCGTCTCTCACCCGGCTGTAAAAAACATCACTGCAAGGGGAGAGACTAAAGTTACGGTTATACTTGAAACACGAAACATGCAGGCCGATTTGCGGGTGGTTGAAAAAAACTCATACGGTTCCGCCCTTGTTTATTTTACCGGCTCCAAAGCGCACAATGTAAAGATACGCGGGCTGGCAAAGGATAAAGGATTTAAGGTAAACGAGTACGGGGTATTCAGAGGCGACGATAAGATTGCAGGCAAAACCGAAGAAGAGGTTTACAAAACGCTGGGAATGAAATGGATACCGCCCGAGATTAGAGAAGACAGGGGGGAAATAGAGGCATCCATCCGCGGAAAACTGCCTCACATCATTGAAGGCGCCGATCTAAAAGGCGACTTACACGTGCATTCAAATTACTCTGACGGGACCGTAGACATAAAAACTATCGTGCTTGCGGCGAAAAAAATGGGTTATGAGTACATAGGTATATGCGACCATTCACAAACTTCGCGTATAGCCGGCGGGCTTGATGAAGAAATGCTGAAGAAAAGGAATGCCGAGATTGACGAAATGCAGGAGCAGGTAAAAGGGATAAAAATACTGAAGGGGATGGAAGTGGATATCCTTTCCGACGGACGGCTTGACTATCCTGACATAGTCCTTGAAGAGCTTGATTTTATAATAGCCGCCGTACACCAGGGGTTCGCCAAAAACGTCACCCATCGGATGAAAACCGCCATGGAAAATCCTTTTGTGGATATTATAGCCCATCCCACGGGAAGGCTTCTTTCCGGAAGGGAAGGGTATGCTATAGAACTTGAAGACGTCATGGAGCATGCGGCAAAAAAACGCGTCGCACTTGAAATCAACGCTTCCATTGACCGCATGGACTTGAATGATATCAACATACTGAAAGGGAAAGATTTCGGAGCAAGGTTTGCAATAGGCACCGATGCGCACAACACCGAGATGCTGGGGCAGATGAAACTCGGAACCGGCATGGCAAGAAGGGGCTGGCTTGAAAAAAAAGACGTGTTAAATACATTTTCATGGAAAGATATGCCATTGAGGAGGAGAAGATGATGCTGCCGGTAATAATGGTAAAAGGAGATTCCGTAGGAGAAGTCTGGGAAAAAAGCCTGGTGGAATTATGGGAAAAGGGCATATCCGTCAGAACGGAATATGACCGCCCGGGAGATGTCGCGAGCAAAGATGCAACAATGATTATGGTTATCAACAATCCTTTTTCGGAGCCGAGAATACACCTCGGTTTTCCGGGAGGCATGGAAGACCTTGAGAAATACCGGCAGGAGGTTGTGGAGGGAATCCACGACCAATGGATAAACCCCGAAGAGAAAAAATGGACATATACTTACCACGACAGACTCTTCAATTACAACATACCGGAGAGCGCTGAAACTAAGAGAGTGAATCAAATAGACTACATAATTGAAAAGTTGAGCACTGCGTCTTTTTCGCGGAGAGCACAGGCAATCACGTGGATACCTTTTTACGACCCGGAAACGTACGACCCTCCGTGCCTGCAGAGAGTCTGGTGCAGGATAATAAATGACGGCGGAAAGTTGAATCTTGTGATGAATGTGCACTGGCGTTCCAGAGACGCATACCGCGCCGCTTTTATGAATATATTCGGACTAACCTGCCTGCAGAAGCACATTGCTGAAAGCGTCTCTGAAAAAACGGGAAAGGAAATAGCGGTCGGGCAGTACACCGACATCACCGACGCATACCACATATACGGAGAGAGTTTCACCGACTTCAGGGAGCGTTTTCTGAACATCCTTGAGAAGAGGGATTTTTACAATCCGGAGCATACAAAAAGCAGGACGATCAGAAGCGACAGCCCCGTAGCGCAGGCAGGGTTTGAATACGGGAAACAGCTGATTGAGATGGAGAAAAAAACAGGCAGAAAAGGTGCGACAATTTAAAAATACAGGGATTCGGGGTCAGGGGTTCGGGAGAAGTTATATACACAACTTTTATAATGGAATTTAAATAAGGACTTTTTAACATGGAGAAGAAAACGGTTGTGATATTCGGAGCGGGGCAGATAGGCAGGGGCTTCATAGGGGACATATGCAGCGGCTCCGGCTATCAGATTACATTCGTTGACGTAGATGAAAACCTGGTGAGGACGCTTAACGAAAAAAAAGAATACCCTTTATGGCTTCTCGGAGAGGCGAAAACCGAGCGCAGGATAACGGGGTTTTATGCGTTAAGCTTTTCCGAGACGGAAAAAATCGCGGAGGCAATCTCCGGCACCGACCTTGCCTTCACGGCGGTTGGAGTGAACAACCTTCGCTCCCTGGCCCCGTTGATTGCGGCAGGGATTAAAAAGAAATCCGCCGAAAAACCCGATTCGCATCTTAATATCGTAATATGCGAAAACCTGCTCGGTAGTGCAAAAATCCTTAAAGAATCAGTGGAGAAACACCTTGAGGGACATTCTCTGCCTTTCCTGAACGAAAAAACCGGTTTTATAGAAACGGTTGTCAGCAGAATGGTTTCACCACTGCCAGAATCACTGCGCAGGGAACAGCCGCTTCTGGTGACCGTTGAGCCGTATAACGTGCTTCCCGTGGACAAGAAGAAATTTAAAGGGGAAATTCCTCCGGTGAAGGGCTTTTACCCTGTTGAAAATCTTTTCCCGTATGAAGAGCTCAAATTATTCATGCATAATCTTCTGCATGCCTGCCTCGCATATACCGGATATCTGAAAGGATATGAATACATCTGGGAGACGCTTGAAGACAGGGATATAAAAGAAGTTCTGAACGGGGTGATAAACGAAGCAAAATCCGCTCTTATGAAAAAGCATCATTTTGAGACTGCCGAGATTGAAAGCTACATATCTGACCTCATTAAAAGGTTCGGCAATAAACTGCTGGGCGACACGGTTTATAGGGTAGGGCGCGACCCCTTGAGGAAGATAGGGGCGAATGACAGGATAGCGGGAGCGATAAAGCTCTGCCTGTCCAATAACATTTTCCCCGAAAATATCTGTTTTGTGATGACCTGCTGTTTATGCTATAATTACGCGGATGATTTAAAAGCGGTTGAGATGCAGGAGATTTTAAGGGGTAAAGGGGTAATTTTTGTGCTTAGAGAAATCTCCGGCATTAAAGAGGAAGACGTACTGAACAAAATAACAGAGGATTATAATGGCATACAAAATGAAAGCGGCGGTCTTTAAAAAACCGGAGGAACTTTCCGTAGAAGAAATTCTGATACCCTCTCCGGCTGACAATGAATTACTCATTAAAGTCAAAGCCTGCGCTATCTGCGGGACGGACATCAAGGTTTTTCACCACGGGCACAAACACATCGTCTTTCCCAGAATAACTGGCCACGAGTTGAGCGGCGCTGTCACGGCCGCAGGCAAGAACGTAAAGGAATTTAAAGAAGGCGATAATGTTGCGGTTGCGCCGGCTATCCCCTGCGGCAGGTGTTATTACTGCAGGAAGGGATATCAGTCAATGTGCGACAACCTTAAAGCGATAGGTTACCACTACAACGGAGGTTTTGCAGAATACATGATTGTCCCGGAGGATGCGGTGCGCAACGGATGCGTCAATAAAATTCCAGAAGGCGTATCCTTTGAGGAGGCGGCGATAGCGGAACCGCTCGCCTGCGTTATAAACGGGCAGTCCTTGAGCCGGGTAGGAGTGGGGGATACCGTGCTTATTCTCGGCGCGGGTCCGATTGGATGCTTCCACGCAGAATTTGCGGCGGCTGCGGGCGCGGGCAGGGTGATACTCGCCGACATCTCACCCGAACGCATTAAAATGGCGCAGTTCACAGGAAGCATTCTTGTGGATATGAGCAAAAACGACATAAAGAAAACCGTGGCGGAACTTACCGAAGGACGGATGGCAGACAGGGTTATAGTTGCGGTGGGAATCCCACAGCCGCAGGAACAGGCTCTGGA
>CAZAMK010000100.1:3650-4987 GCA_964486345.1 uncultured bacterium | reverse complement strand
AAAAGGGTTTCATTACAAGGCCAGGTTTACTATCCAGGCGAGTACGTCATAGTGAGGGGAGACAGATTCAGCGACCTTATAAAAAGAGCGGGGGGGGTTACGAAATATGCGTATCTTCCGGCCATAGTATTTCTGCGAGAGTCCATCCGGGCAGAGAAAGAAAAGCAGGTTGCTGAATTTATTAAAAACAGGGAGGAAATGTTAAGCAGGGAAGAAAAACGAACGCTGAAAGAATCCGAGAAGGAACTTATCGGGCAAGGCAGACTGTTCATTGAACAGCTAAAGGCCGTTGAGATAAAAGGCAGGATTCCCCTTCGCATAGATAACGCAGAAACTTTCGTAAAAAGAGAATACGATATAATGCTTGAAGACGGGGATGTCATATATGTTCCCGAAAAACCCATCTCTGTTGCGGTGACCGGAGAGGTAAATCTCCCCGCAAACATAATATTCAACAGAGGATTCGGTTTCAACGACTACATACGCAAATCAGGCGGCTATACAAAAAATGCCGACAGAAGAAATATATTCATAGCAAAGGTCAATGGAACTGCAACGCAGAACACAAACGACATAGAACCCGGAGACACTATAGTAGTGCCTTTTGAAACGAAAGAAAGAAGGTTCAGCATGATAAAAGATATAGTCCAGATGTTTTACCATCTAAGTCTGGGCTTGGCAACCTTTTAACGCAATGGAAAACGGAAAAAACAAAACGGACAGGAAAAACGGGTTCAGGTCTCACCTGAAGTTTGTTCTGGCCTTTTATATACTGGGATTCGGCATAGTGTACTTTATCTACATGCTCTCCCCCAAATATTACAGGGCAAGCGCGAGCATTTTACAGCCGCCCGAGAGAGAATTGAACGTTTCCGGATCCGCATCCGACTCCCAGGGCAAATCTCTTCCCCAGTTACGGACAAACACAGAACTTTTTTTCTCAATACTCGGCAGCAGAACCATAAAGGACGAGATACTGGAAAATTTCAATCTCATACATGAATACAACGCAAGAAATATTGACCACGCGAGGGAAAAATTAGACAGATGCGTTACTCTGTTACTTACTAAACAGAAGATTATTGAAATAACCGTCATAGATACAAAACCGGAGAGAGCCGCGGAAATAGCCAATTATTTCGTTTCAAGACTTGACAATACGGTCAAGATACTCAACATAACCACCGCAAAGCAGGACAGGCTTTTTATAGAAACCCGGCTGAATGAAACGGAAAACACGATAAGCACCCTTGAAAAAAAACTGGCCGGAATAAAAGACAGGGACAAGCTTGTGGCGGACAAAGACCTCGCCCAGATTACACAGACGGCAGGCAGGC
>CAZAMK010000100.1:0-3640 GCA_964486345.1 uncultured bacterium | reverse complement strand
CCTGTTCAACAAAAAACTGGAATTGAAAAGAAAAGGGGAAATACTAAAAGCAAACAGTTTTGAAATGGACCTGTTGAAAAAAGAGATAGAAAACACTGAATCAACCCTGTCTAAACTGCTATACTCGGAAAATGAACTGACGGGCATCATCAGAGAACTCCGGGCGCAGGAGGAAATTTACAATTTTCTCACTTCAAAACTTGAAGAAGCCAAGATTGACGAAGCGCGGGACACCCCCGTAATACAGGTGCTGGATAGAGCCGTAGTGCCGCACAAGGTATATAAACCGGATATAAAACTGCTGTTGATTATCCAGGCCGCCGTATTCGGAGGATTAGCCATTCTTATATTCTTTTTTGATCTTTTGAGATACCTTGGTAACATATAACTCAAAACTCAAAAGTTATAACTCAAAATTTTTGACTTATTACTTTTGACTTGTAGTTTTGAACTTTGACTTTTAACTTTTTATCTAATATGGGGAGTCTTATGTATCTGGTGCTTGCAAGAAAATACAGGCCTGCAACCTTTGACGAGGTATGCGGGCAGAATCACATTACGGAGGTTCTTAAAAAAGCCCTGAAAGAAGACAGGGTCGCCCACGCATATCTTTTTTCCGGGCCGCGGGGAACCGGAAAAACATCCGTCGCGAGAATATTCGCAAAATCGCTGGACTGCGAAAAGGGCCCGACCGTCAAGCCGTGCGGAGAATGCGGCATATGCAAAGCAATAGCCGCAGGAACATGCCTTGACGTTCTTGAAATAGACGGAGCGTCAAACAGGGGCATAGATGAAATCCGGAATCTGCGGGAGAATGTCAACCTCACCCCTTCAAAGGCAAAATTTAAGATATATATAATAGATGAAGTACACATGTTGACCACCGACGCATGCAACGCTCTGCTGAAAACCCTTGAAGAGCCTCCCTCTTATGTAAAGTTCTTTTTAGCAACAACGGCTCCGGATAAAATCATACCGACCATTCTTTCACGATGCCAGCGTTTTAACTTTCAGCCTTTCCGCATGGAAGAGCTTGAATCAAAACTAAAGGATATCTGTAAAAAAGAGGGGATAGAGATAGAAGATAACGCCCTCAAGCAGATATACGGTTTTTCGGGAGGATCCCTGCGGGACGCTTTAAGTATACTTGACCAGCTTATAGTCAACGCGGACAACACGAAGATTATATATGAGGAAGTCAAGAATTTCCTCGGGTTAATGGAGGAAGAAAGCCTGGAAGAAATTCTGAAAAGCCTGTTGCGGAAAGATATCAGAAAGACGGTTTCATTGTTTCATCAATTGCTTGCGGAAGGAAAAGACCCCGTATTAATCCTTGACGGGCTCGTTAAAAAACTCAAAGACATCATTCTGGAAAAAATATCGCCGGCGCCTGGAGGTCTCAATAAAAATTCTGTTTCCGCGTTTAAAAACATTGATATTGAACCGCTTCTCAACGCAGTCTCTCTGATTATTGAGTATAAAGACCGGTTAAGGAGAGAAAACCTGCCCGTCCTTCTGTCGGAAGTCATGTTCCTGCGATTAAGCAGGATTATGGGGGCGGAAGGCGAAGTCACTGTCCTTGAAAAAAAGGAGCCGGAAGAGGCAATGGAAAAAACTCCGTTTGCCAACAAAGTCAGAGAAGGGGCAAAAGATATCTTTGATCTTCGAAAGGCCGCGGCCCCGGCCGCAAAGAAACCTGAAGAACCGGCAGGCCAGGCATCATTCGTGGCGAAGGATATCACTTCCGGATGGAATGAGGCGCTTGCCGAAATAAAGAAGGCAAAACCAACTCTGGAGGCCGCCTTGAGGGAAGGTTCTCCTCTGAAGACGGAGGATAACACCGCTTTCATCAGCTTCAGGAAAACATACGGTTTCCACAAATCAATCGTGGAAAAACCGGCAAACATAAAAGTAATAGAAAAAGTGCTGTCCCGCATAACCGGCATAAAAGACCTTAAGATTGAATTTGTAACCGAAGACGGCGAAGAGTCCATGGCTGATAACAACGAGGTAAAAAAAATACTGAAGTTTTTTAACGGTGAAATAGTGAAACTGGAGGAATAATGGGTAATATATTTGACAATCTGAAACAGATAGGGCAGTTGAAACAGCAGGCGGTTCAGTTTGAAAAGATACTTCGTTCAAAAACGGTAGAGGTTTCCTCCCCGAAGGGAGAAATAAAACTTGCCGTAAACGGGAAAATGGAACTGACTTCCATAGAAATAAATCCGGACGTATTAAAACCGGAAAATAAAAGCTATCTGGAAAAATTGTTCAAAAACACCTTTGCTGCGGCACAGAGGGAAATAGAGAAAATAATCAGTTCCGAGATGAAGTCACAGATAGGCCTTTGAAAAATGAGCTATCCGAAAAAAGTTGAAGAACTCATAGAAAGACTCGGAAGACTGCCCGGCATAGGCCCTAAAAGCGCCGAGAGAATCGTCAACTATATACTCGGTGAGGACGCCGAATCCGTACGCCTGCTGGCTGAAAATATCCTCTCACTCAAAAATGAAGTGCACCTGTGCGAAAGATGTTTCAACCTCTCGGATAATACGCTTTGCAATATCTGCTCCGATGAAAAGAGGGAAAAGATATTATGCGTGGTTGAAGAGGTGAAAGACCTCATTAATATAGAAAAAGCCGGCTTTAAGGGAACATACCACGTACTGGGAGGCAGGCTTTCTCCCCTTGAAAAAATATCTGTGTCCAATCTGAAGATAAATCACCTGATAGAGCGGCTTAACAGAGAATCGTTTACAGAGGTGATCATTGCAACAAACCCTACTCCGGAAGGAGAGAACACTTCCGCATACATATCCGGCCTTTTAAAAAAAATCGGGATAAAACATTCGCGCCTTGCATATGGGCTTCCCGTGGGAGCGGAGATAGAATACGTCGGCGTTCAAACGCTCAAAAAGTCTATTGAAGGAAGGAATACGCTATAAATAATGTTTAACACAATCATTTATAATTTCTGTTGTTTTCTCGGCATACATTTGCCTCTCCCCTTTTTATATTTCATAGCGAGGGTAACTGCGCTCATCAGATATCTTTTTCTCCGTGAATCAAGAAAAAACGTAATTGAGAATCTGCGTATCGCCCTTGAGTATAGAAAAACGAAAACAGGCGTTTCATATACCGAAAAGGAACTGCGCATCCTTGTGAAAAAAACGTTTTACAACTTTGCGCGGAACCTGACCGATTTTTCTTATGTACCAAAGTGGACCTTGTCCCGGGTCAAAAACAAGGTGACGATTGAGAATATTGAATTGCTGGACGAGGGGCTTTCTCACGGAAAAGGCGTGATCGCCCTGACCGCCCACATAGGCAACTGGGAACTGGCGGGGATAGTAAGCTCAATACTCGGGTACAAAGTCTCGGCTGTCTCCATACCCTATTTAAATCCCGCGGTAACGAACCTTTATGTAAAGCGAAGAAACACCAAAGGATTGGAAGTGATTCTAACCGGCTCAAATCCGAAGAATATCTTAAAAGCGCTGAAGGAAAACAGAATTCTTGCCGTGCTTGGAGACAGAGTTTTTACAGAAAAGGGGACAAAAATACCCTTTATGGGAATTGACACGGCTATTCCGCGTGGACCGGCAACCCTCGCAGTTAAGACAGGCGCCGTGTTTGT
>CAZAMK010000099.1:0-4994 GCA_964486345.1 uncultured bacterium | reverse complement strand
ATGCATGTTCGGGTCTGGCCTCCTGCGGTTGCGTGTAATGAAACTTATTTTGAATTAGCTATACACTTACTGAGTTATGTCGCTCCCCGTGCGGGAGCGTGGATTGAAACCGGCGCATGCGGAAAAATTACGCCATTCTTTTGTGTCGCTCCCCGTGCGGGAGCGTGGATTGAAACGAAAGAACACAAGGGGAACGATGGCAAAGACAAGGTCGCTCCCCGTGCGGGAGCGTGGATTGAAACAAATTGAAATTCAGGGGGAAAAGGCAAAGGAGACGGCTTCTTCGGCGGAATATGCGATTAGCGGCTTTTTTTTGAATGTTGTCAGGACGTCTTTCCGGGAGAGGAGTTCGGATACGCCTTTGCTGGCGGCAATTACCACGGTTTTCTTGCCCAGCCCCATCGCCATTGCTACTTCGTTAAGCGTTCCCCATCTCCCGCAGATGCTTATGACGCAGTCGGCGCAGTTGATGATAATGTTGTTTCTGAAGAATCCAAGGCCGGTGGCTATGGGGATGTCAATGTAGGAGTTTGCAGATTCTTTGTTCCACGGAAGGAGTCCTACGGTGGTGCCTCCGCCTTTCTTAGCGCCTCTTGCCGAAGCTTCCATAATCCCGCCGAGGCCGCCGCAGACAAGTATGCCGCCTTTTTTCGCTATGAGATAACCTGTTTCTTCGGCAATCTGAAGTATCTCTTTATTCAAGTTCCTGTCGCCGGCATTGCTTCCGGAAACCGCTATTATCTTTCTTGTCATTATCAGGAGTGTATTTCAAACGTCTTGGGGGAAATATAATCGCCATGCTTCTTCTGCGCCTCAAGAAGGCGCTTTTCCTGTTTGTTGAGTACGTCAAATATTTCTACGGGTGCGTCAGCAACATTATTTTTCCAGAAGTCCCGCACCCGCTTAATCTTCAAAAGGTTTTCGGGAACTCTGATTGTGAAATGGGTTATGTAGTCTTGTTCGGTATATTCCTTGTTCCTTATCTGCTTAAAGAGCCGCGCAATTTCTCCATATACTGGAATCAGTCCCGTCGGAGTTTCTCTTACTTTTGCTTCTTTGTGCACCCTCAACTCCATCCATCTGACCCATACGTGTTTATCCTTCCGGTCGTTGAGAAAATCCCCCGTTTTAAGGTCTTTGAGAAAATAGTTGATTCCGAATACTGAAGGTTGTTCTTCAAAGTTCCTTCCGAATTCAACATAATTTTTTATGTATTCTCCAAGGGGGATGGAGATAAAGTCCTGTATGCTCATGACGTTTATCTCATATTTTCCCTGCTCGCCGACTGTTGCAAAGGTCGTTTCGGTTTCAAGTGCGGCACCGTATGCTATTATGCCGTGTTCCCATGAAAAAGATTGCTGAACGGGAACATAAGCCCTGTAGTCGCGTCCCCCATACATTATTCCTTCAAGTTTCACTCCTGCAGGATTATCTAACTCGGTATCGCAGTTCGCGAGCGCTTTAAGCGCAACCGTGTAGCGTGCATTTTTGTGCGCCGGAAGGATTTTTTCGCCGTTGGAGGCTGTTTTACCCTCATGCCAGTCCCCGGAATAATTCCTGCCTTTTTTCGGAAGCGGTTCTTCCATCCCGAGCCACCACGGCCTTGCATCTTTTACCAGGATGTTGGAGAATATGACTTCTCCTGGAGTTGTGAGAGTTTTATGAATCAGCGGGTCGTCTTTTGAGCCGACGTCCTGAATTATGCCGAAGATGCCGGATTCTACGTTTACCGCACGGCATTCACCGTCCACGTTTCTCACGTAGGCAAGGTCGTCGGAGAGAATGGTTTCGCCCTGGAGCATAGCCGTTGAAGTCTTGCCGCATGCGCTCGGGAACGCCCCCGCAAGGTATGTTTTTCTCCCGCCGGCGCCTTCCAGCCCTATTATCATGAAATGTTCGGCAAGCCAGTTGTTCTTATGGGACTCCCTTATTGCGAGGCGCAGGGCAAGTTTTTTAAAACCTATTGAGTTTCCTGCGTACTGCGTGTTCACGCTGTAGACGTTGTTTGCCGTGTGGTCTATATAGATTCGCTTTTTGTCGTAATCTGCGCTCGCCATGTTTGCGTCAAGCCTGCCTGACGAATGAAGTGTTTTGAATATAACAGTGTCGCCGGAGATATTGAGGAATGTTTCATAACCCTTCCTGTAAAGAAGGTCTACCGAATGGGCTACGTACCACGAGTCGGTGCATTCCATGCACGGAATTGTGAATACAGAGTTTGCAGGACCAAGCGTCAGAAATCTCACAATCATTGTCCTGCCCTTCATTGAATTCTTAAGCAGTCCGGAAACTTCTTCAATGCCCTTTTTCCTTTCAATCTGGTTTAGATTAGGGCACAGAGAATCTTCTTTTGGAACGAGGAATCTCGTGACTTCCCTGTCCCTGCCCTGGTCCCAGAGGCCGTCAAAGTGATAAGTGTGCCCGGGTATGGCAAGAGCCGCAGATTCTTCTCCCGAGACGATAGCCATGTTCTTTATGCGCGCAATTTCATCAGGCGTGTCACTGCAGATGAAAACCTCCGCAGGGTTGCAAATCTTCACCGCTTCGGCAACGAATTCATATACTCCGGCGTTGTTTATCCTTGATAGTTTATCCAAATCTTCGCGGCCTAATCTCTCTTCAAGTTCCTCGATGCTCTGATTCACCAAATCCTCCTTCTTACCGTTGTGCGCAATTTGTCCATTATAATAACATATGTTAAAATAAACGACAAAATTCATCATTTTTTTCCTTCGCCCCTTTGGGGAAAAGGTTTAGGATGAGGGGTAAGCCCGCAGTGAAAAATATTATGATAGCATACAAAATAAGGCAGATTAAGCCTTCGGCGACTCTTGAAATAAACAGGAAGGCGAAGAAACTGAAGGCCGCAGGCGTTGACGTAATAAACCTTTCTGTGGGAGAGCCGGACTTTGATACGCCAGAACCGGTAAAGGAATTTGCGGTGCAGGCGATACGGGATGGCTTTACCAAATACACCGAAGCCAACGGGACTCCCGAGCTGAAAAAGGCGATAAGCGAAAAGCTTGAAAAGGAAAACGGGCTTTCTTATTCTCCCGAACAGGTTGTAGTTTCAAACGGCGCCAAGCATTCGCTGTATAACGTTTTCCTTGCGATTATAGAGCCGGGCGACGAGGTTATAATCCCTGCACCCTACTGGGTCAGCTATCCCGAGATGGTGCGGCTTGCCGGCGGCGTTCCCGTCTTTTGCGGGTGGAACAGTGATTTCAAGATGGACATGGAGCACCTGAAAAGCCTGATAAACAAGAAGACAAAGGCCCTGATACTCAACAGCCCCTCAAATCCTACGGGTGTTGTTTATGATAAAAAAGAGATATACGATGTTGCCGAAATTCTCCTGAAAAACAACATCCTCTGCATATCCGACGAAGTATATGAGAAGATAATATATGAAGGGATGGAACATACGAGCATAGCGTCCCACTCTCCGGAAATGAAAAAACTTACAGTGGTTGTCAATGCGGTCTCAAAGACATTTGCCATGACCGGCTGGAGAATCGGATACATAGCGGCGGAGAAAGATATCGCCTCTGCCGTGGGCAAGGTTCAGGGGCAGACAACGTCCGCTCCGTGTTCAATATCCCAGAAAGCGGCTTATTACGCCATAAAGGGGGGAGAGAAGCTTTTTTCCGGCATGATAGAAGAGTTTCAAAAAAGGAGAAATTACCTGATAAAGAATCTTCCCCGAAATTTGCATTATCCTGTCCCGATGGGAGCTTTTTACCTGTTTTTCAATTACAGGGATATGGATTCCGTTGAACTTGGAAAGCGCCTGCTTGAGGAAAAATTCCTCGCCGCGGTTCCGGGAGCCGATTTCGGGGCGGATAAATTTATCAGAATCTCGTACGCCACATCCATGAAAAATCTTGAGATAACGGTACAGAGACTAACAGAATTCACTTTTGAAAACAAATGAATAAATCCCCCATTTCCCCCTTTTAAAAAGGGGGATGAATTTCCTTTTCCCTCCTTTATTAGGAGGGTCAGGGAGGATTTCAGGGGATTTGGAGGGAAAAATGTTTACTCTAAAGACACAAAGAAAAATTTTACTGCTCACTTTCATCTTTTTTTCATCAGGCATCTGTTTCGCACAGCCGCAGTATAACTTTCTGCCTGAAAAGCCCCTTAACTATAATTTCAGGATAGAAGGGGACATATCTTACAAGTACGAAGGCGTCTCCGCACAGGAGTTCAGCGTGCTTTCAAGGGGCAGAATGAAGTTGGAGCTGATTGAACAGACGGGCAACGCTTTTTCTGTGAAAATGACTCCCTCAAGAACGCTGATAAAACTTAACGGCATGGTGGTGGAGGATTTTACACGCAGTGAGACAGCCGTATCGCAGATGATATCAACCGCCATAATGGATATAAGGAAAAACGGAAAGGTGTTAACTGTAAATGAAATAAGCCCCGGCGTCCTGAATCTTGCCCAAATATTGACTATAATGCCGGATTTTCCGGAGAATGTCCGTTCCGGCTCGCGCTGGCCGAGAACCATGCCGGCGTTCAGCCTGCCGGGCGTTCTCATGTGTTCGCTAAGATTCACTTATCTTTATGATGAAGGAAAAGACGGTATTTCCAGAATATCTCTGATTCCAAACCCTGCCATAAAAGAACGCCGCAGGGAAGGTGAGGTTATCGCTGTATTTACCGGCAAGAATTCTTCCAAGGGAGAATTCCTGTTTAATGAAAATCAGGGAGAACTTAAGAGTTTTGATGGTGTTATTGACCTGACCATTCAGATAAAGTTTGAGATGCCTCCGGGGCCTGACCAGAAACCGTCCACCAAGCAGAGTTTACCGCTGAATATCAATATCAAACTCAACGTGACCCTCTCTCAAATAGCCGGGTAAGAATCTCTTCTGGCATTGCCGGCGTAGAAAACGGCCGGCTTCCTTGTGGGAGAGGTCTCCCGACCTCAAGATAATCGGCATCAGGAGATGCCTCCCACAGAGATGTTGCCTACTACCGGGCGT
>CAZAMK010000098.1:0-5044 GCA_964486345.1 uncultured bacterium | reverse complement strand
GCAGTGCATCTGTTTACAACCGTCCTGTCCTGATTTCCTAACTTTGATTATATACGCTGAAGAAAACGACGACGCAACCAACGCAGCTATGTGCGTAAATTCAAACCGGATTACTTTTTCTTGGATACGGCCTTAATAAGGTCATGCGCTATAAAATTCCTCTGCATCTGGTTTGTGCCTTCGTATATCTGCGTTATCTTGGCATCCCTGAACATCTTTTCAACAGGATATTCCTTCATGTATCCGTAACCGCCGAATACCTGTATGGCATCAGTCGTAACCTTCATTGCAACGTCGGATGCAAAAAGTTTGCACATTGCGGAATTGGCGGAAAAATCTTTTGCCCCGGCATCTATCATCTTTGCAGTCTGGTATATCAGCGCCCTCGCCGCCTCAATCTGGGTTGCCATATCGGCAAGGATATGCTGTACCGCCTGGAAAGAGCTTATCGGCTGGCCGAACTGTTTCCTCTGGTGCGAGTATTCCAGCGCCGCTTCAAACGCCCCCTGCGCTATACCGAGGGCCTGCGTCGCAACCCCAGGCCTGCTCGCATCGAAGTTTTTTAGCGTTATGATGAATCCCATCCCCTCTTTCGCAAGCACGTTCTCCGCGGGAACTTTACAGTTTTCAAATACAAGCTCTCTTGTGGCGGATGCCCTTATACCGAGCTTATTTTCTTTTTTGCCGAACCCGAAACCCTCCATTCCCTTTTCAAGGATAAATGCAGTCAATCCTCTCGGGCCCTTGGTCTTATCCGTGGCGGCAACGACAACGTATATCTCCGCCTCCCCGCCGTTGGTTATCCACTGTTTTGTGCCGTTTAAAACATAGTAATTTCCTTCCTTCTTTGCTGTGGTATTGAGCGTGGTTATATCACTGCCCGCCTCGGATTCGGTTACGCCGAAAGCGGCAATTTTTTCGCCGCTTGCAATGAAAGGAAGGTATTTTTTCTTCTGCTGTTCATTTCCGAAAAGCAGTATCGGGAAAGTGCCGAGCGCCGTCCCAGCATAGGAGAGAGAAATTCCTCCGCACACCTTGCTCAATTCCTCAATCACAAGGCACAGTTCAAAAATCCCGAACCCCATACCGCCGTATTCCTCTGGGATATACACTCCGAAAAGGTCTGACTTCGCAAGCGCCTTCACGACATCCCACGCAAACTCTTCTTTCTCATCGCATTCCGCTCTTATGGGAAGTATTTTCTCCTGTGCTATTTTATGCGCAAGCTCTTTCATCATTTTCTGTTCGTCAGTAAGGAAATAATCCATAATATGCCCTCCGTTTTTTGGGAAGTTATGCGGTGTATTTTTTGAGAACAAGAGTGATGTTATGCCCGCCGAATCCGAAAGAATTGGAAATTGCGGCGTTTATATCCTTTGAAACCGCCTTATTGGGAACATAATCAAGGTCGCAATCAGGGTCTGGAAATTCGTAATTTATGGTCGGCGGAATAATGCCTTCTTTTATTGAGAGGAGCGTGGCGATAAACTCAACGGCTCCCGACGCTCCCAGCAGATGTCCTATCATTGATTTTATGGAGCTTATCGGTATTTGATAAGCCCTCTCGCCAAAAATTCTTTTAATAGCCGCAGTTTCCCCCTTGTCATTCAGATCGGTGGAAGTCCCGTGAGCGTTGATATAATCAATTTCTCCGGCGGCCATCTCCGCGCTCTCAAGCGCATGTTTAATTGAAAGCGCCGCACCCCTGCCTTCCGGGTCAGGGGCGGTCATGTGGTAAGCGTCACAGCTCATGCCTGCTCCTACAAATTCCGCATATATTCTGGAAGCGTTTCTTGCAAGGGCATGTTCAAGCGTCTCAAGGACAACCATCCCGGCTCCTTCTCCCATAACAAATCCGTCTCTTTCTTTGTCAAACGGCCTTGACGCCTTTTCCGGCGCGTCATTCCTGGTTGAAAGAGCCCTCATGGAGCAAAAGCCCGCAAGCCCGAGAGGCGTTATGCAGGATTCCGTCCCGCCCGCAACAATAATATCGGTAACCCCGTTTCTCATCATGTTCAGCGCTGTGCCGAGAGCGTGCGCTCCCGAAGCGCAGGCGCTCACAGTGGCAAAGTTAATCCCTTTCAATCCGTATTCTATCGCCACCTGCCCCGCCGCCATGTCAGGAATAAGCATCGGTATCAGGAAAGGGGATACTCGCGAAGGCCCGCCCTTCAGTAAAATAGCGTGCTGTTCCTCTATAACCCTTAAGCCGCCTATCCCTGCCCCTATGATAACTCCGGTCCGCTCCTTTTCCTCCGCGGAGAAGACGATTCCGCTGTCCTTTATCGCCTCACCCGAAGACTTCATGGCGTACTGGACAAACTTGTCCATTCTGCGCAGTACCTTAGGATTGACGCCTTCCAGCAGAAAATCTCTGACCTCCGCCCCTATTTTTGTCGGATAAGCGGATGTGTCAAAAGACTTGATGCTTCCCGCCCCGCTAACTCCGGCCTTCAGGTTCTTCCATGAAGCCGCCGCATCACTGCCGACAGGAGTTACCAACCCTATTCCTGTTACCACAATTCTTTTCATGATTATTTTTTCTTCTCAATATAGTCAACTGCATCTTTTACGGTTCTTATCTTTTCTGCATCTTCGTCAGGAATATCTATGCTGAACTTTTCCTCAAATTCCATAACAAGTTCAACGGTATCCAGAGAATCGGCGCCGAGGTCGTCCACAAAAGACGCAGTCTCGGTAACTTCAGAAATGCCGACACCCAATTTTTCCGATATAATATTCCTTACACCTTCCATTATAGCGCTTCTCTCCATCATTCCTCCCTTGTCCCGCTTCACCATTCTTTGTTTTTTACGGTGAGGGGCTGCTATTTATCTTTTTTCTCCGTTGTTAATAAAGCTTCTTTTTATACTAAATGACCATCCCGCCGTCTATTCTGAAAACCTGCCCTGTCACATAATCAGCTTCCTTTGACGCAAGGAAAAGAATCATGTCTGCAACCTCTTCGGGCTTTCCGAACCTTTTCAAAGGTATCATCTCCAGCATCCTTTCCTTGACCTTGTCCGGCAGCTGCTCCGTCATTTTTGTAATTATGTATCCCGGAGCCACGGCATTGACGTTTACGCCGAACCTTCCGAACTCTTTTGCACAGGTCTTTGTAAGGGATATAAGCGCACCCTTGGATGCCGAATAATTCGCCTGGCCTATGTTGCCTATCTGCCCTATGATTGACGCAACGTTTACAATCTTCCCCGCCTTCTGCGAGAACATAATTTTCCCGACTATTTTACTGCATATGAATGAACCTTTCAAGTTTACGTTCAAAACGTCATCCCAGTCTTTCTCGCTCATTTTGAGCACCAGCCCGTCCCTTGTAATGCCGGCGTTGTTAACAAGAACGTCAACCCTGCCCCACTTTTCAACCGCCGCTTTCAGGGCGCTCTCAACGTCCGCCTGCTTTGTTATGTCCAGCTTTGCAGATACAAATTCAATGCCGGAGCCAGCCATCTCTTTTTCAAACCCCTCGTCTATAAAAACGTCCCACATAACGAGTTTGGCGCCGTGGACGCCGAACTTCATCGCCAGGGATTTTCCTATGCCGCCGAAAGCCCCCGTTATGACCACAACCTTGTCTTTAAACATTTTTCTCCTCTTTCCCCCGAAAAAATTCAGCGTTCAGCGTGGAGCGTTTAGCGTATAGTAAAAGCTTTTTGTATTTCCTGTACGCTCTACGCTATACCCTATACGCTGTTGTTCAGTGATTTAATAACCCTTTTACCGTATTTTCCAGCGATGCGGTATCCTCAACGTTAAAAACTGATGAGCCGGGGAGAATACCCTCTATCAACTTTTTCAAAACCGTCTTCGGCCCCACCTCCACAAAAATGGCATCCTTCTCATCAGCGTAAATATTTTCAATTATTGAAACCCATCTTACGGGCGAGCAAACCTGCTTTACCAGCCCTCTCTTTATCTCTTCCTTATCCATAGTTTTAACGCCTGAATAATTCAGATATACCGGAACTTCCGCGTCGTTAAAATTTATTTTTTCAATCTCTCCGGCGAGAAGTCCCGCCGCCTTCTCCATCAGCGGAGTATGGAACGGGCCGCTCACATTGAGCATTATACCTTTCGCCTTACGGCTTTTCAGGAAAACATTGAACTTCTCAAGTTCTTCTCTTTTACCTCCCACGACAATCTGCGAACGGGAATTTATGTTGGATATGCTCACAGCGGGAAAATCCTTAAGCAGATTTTCAACCTCTTCCAGTTTAAGGCCGATAATCGCGGAAAGCCCCCCCCCTGCGCTCTCAGATATCTCATCCATAATCTGTGCCCTTCTCTTAACAAGGGCAAATCCGTCTTCAAGGCTTATTGCTTTTGCCGCAGCAAGCGCTGAATATTCACCGAGGCTGTGTCCCGCAACGCAGCACGGCGAGAATCCTGCTTTCCCGAATACATTCCAGCAGACCATGCTTATCCCGAAAACCGCGGGCTGGCATATCAGGGTTCTGGTCAGGTCATCCATCGGCCCGCTCATAATCTTTTCCATAAGAGGCAGAGACGTTATCTCCCCGCCGAGGCGGATTATGTCGGCGCATCCGGGCACGTTGTCTATAAAATCCTTTCCCATCCCCACGTACTGCGACGCCTGCCCCGGGAATACAGCGGAAAAATTTTTCATTTCGTCCATTTTATCAGATTCGCTCCCCACGTAAGCCCTCCCCCGAACGCAACCGTGACTATCAAATCTCCCTTTTTAATGAGCCCCTTCTTTGAAGCTTCGTCAAGAGCTATGGGAATGCATGCGGCGGACATATTGCCGTATTTCTCAATGTTTATGTAAAACTTATCGGCGGACATGCCCAGATCCCTGGCCACGCCGTTTATAATCCTTAAATTTGCCTGATGCGGAATCACCAGCGCGATGTCTTTTTCCTTCAGGTTAAATCTCTCCATAAGCCTGTTTACGGAATCGCTCATCGCCCGTATCGCAACCTTGAAAAGAGCGGCGCCTTCCATCTTCATAAAATGCATTCTTTTTTCAACGATGCAAAAAAGCCTTCCACGCACGAATTGTCAT
>CAZAMK010000097.1:0-5058 GCA_964486345.1 uncultured bacterium | reverse complement strand
TGACAGCCGTGAAATTAAACCCCTTGTCATCCTCCCCATTATTCCATATAGTAAGTCCTGCATCGTCTGTCGTGATGGATTTAAGATATAAGCCGACGAGATTAGGACTGTTCAGAAGATTCATATTTGCAAACGTAAAAAGTGTCTGGTCACTAAGAGGAATCGATATGGGGCTGCCCAGGGCATCAAGAGAGATTCCCAGCATATTTTCCACCTGCAAAACCTGGCTGTCGCCGCCGAATGCCGGATACCGGTCATTATAGGTGTCTATCAAGCGGAATCCATTGTTAGTGATTATATGTTCAACAAACTCTATGTTGCTGACATCGGCAAGTGCCTTTTGAAGTTCGTAAGACCCTCCTTCGGTATTAACAAAAACATTCGCATCAAAATTCTCCACAAAATCCGCGTGTACAAGATCCACAGGCTCGGCCTCAATCTGTGCCCCGTCTTCTTCAATGCCATTCTCGTTAACCACAATGCCGCCTTCTTTCTTTATCGCGGGCTGGTATGCGGCGACATCAGCAGGGACGTTTTCCATCAATGTCGTATGAGCTGATACGATAACATCCTGCCCATATGGAAATGTTCCTGCATCTGCTATGACAAAATACATTTCTTTCGTTGCATCTCCGTTGCCGGGCAGTGATATCGCAAGAGGATACTCCTCTCCATCTCCATACTCTTTGGAATAAAGATTGAAGGTGATTGTATCACTGGGGGCGCTCGGCCTTGCAACTGTTATCGTTTCCCCATCCCATAACGTCCAGCCGTCTCCTGTCAAATATGTTATCAGCCCTGTATTGGCAGGATCAACAACCATATACAGAGTAGATGCCCTTGTAAGATTAAAGGTAAGAAATGGATTTTCCGTTCCGCCTGCATCCCCGAATTGTGTTCTGATAAATTGCCTGCCCACTATCTCCTCCGGGAAACCGGTTATCCTGTATCCTGTTGAATTATTACCGTCCCCGCGATAGATCCGATTGTTAATCTTAATACTGTTTGTATCATATGTCAGGCCGCTCACTGCCACTCTATCAATCATCAAATCGGAAAATGCGCGAATGTATTCTGTAGTAACCTTGAAATCCAACCGCTCCCAGTTTTGCGGCTCAAGGAACATGGCAGCCAGTTCACTAAAAGTAACCCTTGTCCCGCCAACATAGGTAGAATTATAAATCTGCTCGCTCAGGTACGCCTGAAATTGTTCTTTTGTTATTAAGAGATTATAAGGAAACGGTATGAGCGAATAGAAGTTATCCACCAACTCCTGGGCGCTTTCCTTCATCTCGCTCTGGTAATAGCCGCCCGCAGTTATATAGGCCTCCCCTCCTATTGTATTGCCGTCTCCGGGACCATCCTCGTCTACAAGTCCGGCCATGATGCTTAATACAAGGAAACGATTGGCAGGGTCTTCGTTTATAAAATCCATGGTACTCTGTGTCCAGTTCAGACCGCGGGGATGATATGCTACAGAAAAACGGGTAATCTCTTCTTCCGGATTGTCAGGTTCTATAACAAACATAAATCCACTTTCTGCGTAGCAGCCATACCATATCAACTGGCCGAATGGCCATATTGTCCCTCCGGGAAATTCGTCCAGCGCAGGCGTAACCTCTACATAATCACTTCCTGTATATTCCGATATCCCGTTGGCATTGAGGTGCAGAGTCCCTTCAGGTAGCGTGGGCCAGACAACAGCAGAACTTCCTCCGCCGCTGCTACAGGCCAGTCCCATTGTCAGTATCAATGAAACAAATAACAATGCGCATATCTTTTTTATAATTACTGCGTTATTTCTTTTCATTCTTCCCTTCCTCCATTTATGGTTACTATGCCGTTTAATTGATTATTATATCATTTTCTCCCCGCCCCAAAAATTTATTTTCCCCCATTCCGTTCCGGGTTCGGAATGAGGGAAAAGTTTGTGTTATAATGTTTTTCATGAAAAGATGGATTTTTGCGGCGCTCTTTGCTTTCTCTGCGGCGGCGCACACCCAGAACCTGGCGGATTACGAGAAAATTGTTACCGAGCATACGATGGCCAACGGCATGCACTTCATAATTATGGAAGACCACACCGCCCCCGCGGTTTCTTTCGTCATTCACGTCAATACCGGCAGTGTTGACGAAAAATACGGAGAGACGGGCATCAGCCACCTCATAGAACATCTCGCCTTCAACGGCACGAGAAAAATCGGGACAAGAAACTGGCGCGAGGAAAAGAAAGTTTTTGAGGCGATGGACAGGGTATATGAGGAACTGCTGAAGATGCGAAAAAACACCCCTCACTCCGAAACCATCACCCTCACCCCAACCCTCTCCCCTCAAGGGAGCGGGAATAAAAAAGGAAAAGGAACGTATTTGGAGGAGCTGGAGGGGGAATTTGAGCGGCTTAATCAAAAAGCCGCAGGGTATGCCGATTCCGGCGAATTCGGAAAAATCATGGACAGACACGGCGCAATGGGGCCCAACGCCTACTGCAGTAACGACATGACGGTATTCTGGGTGGAACTGCCGTCAAACAAAACAGAATTGTGGGCGATGATGGAATCGGACCGGCTCTTCAATTCTGTATTCAGGGGATTTTATGAGGAACTTGAGGTGGTAAAGGAAGAGCGCAGGATGCGGGTGGATAACTCACCGTGGGGAAAACTCATGGAAGAGTTCCAGAACACTGCCTACAGCGTACATCCTTACCGCAATCCGGTTATCGGCTATCCGGCGGACCTGCAGGAAATGACGCGCCGCAAGGTGAAAGGTTTTTACAAAAAACATTACGTCCCCTCAAATATGACTGCGGTGATAGCAGGCGACGTGAATCCAAAAGAATTAATCCCCCTTCTGGAAAAATATTTCGGCAGGGTGCCGGCTGGAGAAAGGATTGATAACTTCATCCCCACCGAGCCGGCGCGGGAGAAAACGGAAAGAAAAATAATCGTCAGGATGGACTCGGAACCTATACTGATGGCAGGGTTTTCCATACCTGATATAAACCATCCTGATATGCCTGCCCTTGAAGCCTGTGCGGAAATCCTTGCGGGAGGCAGAACTTCCAGACTGCACCGGCGCATAGTCATGGAGGAAAAAACGGGGCTTTCAACAGGCGCATGGTGCAGGACGGCCAAATACCCCGGAATGTTTTACGTATGGGCGGTGGCCGCAAAAGGGCATACAAACGCGGAACTTGAAACTGTCGTTTACGATGAAATGGAGAAAATGCGGCAGGGCGCAATAACGGCAGAGGAACTTGAAGGGGCGAAGGCGCGCCTGAAAATGTTTTTCCTGACACAGCTTAAGGAGCGGCGGGAGATGGCGGAACAGCTCGCATGGTTCCATGCGATTACGGGTAACTGGAGAAATCTTTTCGCATACCTGAAAAAGATTGACGAAGTAACGCCGGAAGATATAACCGCGGCGATGAATAAATACCTGCAGCAGGAAAACAGGGTTGTGGGGATGGTGGAGAGGGAATAGAAGAAAGCGTATAGCGTAGAGCGTGTAGCGTATAGTTAAAACAAGAAAATGAAAAAGGTGATCGCTGCGTGGATTCTTCTGAAAACAGACGCCCGCTTCAGAAACCATCCGGCTATTTGCATATAGTGGAGGGAGCGGAGGATATAAAGGATTTTAATGATGAGAAAAATATTGTGGGCGGTGGCGGCGGGGATGATGATGGGGGGATGCGCGCACGGCATAAAGCCGGAGACGCTGAAATTCCCATCACTGCGAACCGTTGAAGCCCCGCAGTTCATCAGAGAAAAAATGGACAACGGGATGACCGTATTTCTTATGGAAGATCAATCGCTTCCGCTGATAAACTTTCAGGCGCTTGTCCGTACGGGGACGATATGCGAGCCGGAAGAAAAGACAGGGCTTGCTGAAATAACGTTTGAAACAATGAGAACGGGCGGCACGGGGAAAATGTCGGGAGATGAAATTGATTATGCGCTTGAACGCATCGGGGCGCAAATATCAACCGGCATTGACAGGGACACCGCATCCGCAGGAGGGCTCTGCCGGAAGGAAAACTTCCCTTTTGTCTCCGGCATCTTCCGGGACATTCTCACGGAGCCGGTTTTTGAGCCGGGAAAGATAGCACTCTCCGTAATACGGGAAAAAGGGGCGATAAGCAGGAGAAACGACGATATATCGGACATCGCCGAAAGGGAGTTCAGACAGCTCGTATACGGTAAAGACAGCCCTTACGCCCGCATATCCGAATATGCGACGATAGATAACATCAGCCGGGAAGACCTTCTGAAATTCCACAGCAAGCATGTACGTCCCGAAAACATAATTCTCGGGATATGGGGCGATTTTGAAAGCGAAGAGATGTTGCAAACCGTTAAGTGCGTTTTCGGCTCATGGAGAAACAGCAATGAAATATATGCTCTGAACAAACCCGCTGTTAAATTTCCCCAAACCGCTCCGCTAAACATTATAGTAAAAAAGGACGCCACCCAGTCTGTAATTATGATAGGGCACAAAGGCATAAAAAGAAGCCATCCGGATTATTTCACTGCGGCAGTATTGAGCAGGAGACTCGGAGCTGGAGATTATTCAAGGTTTTCAAGGAAATTGAGGGAAGAGAAGGGGCTGGCTTACGAGGTATGGGCGCTTTTCATCCCGGAATATGATTACCCCGGCTTGTTCATGGGAAAAGCGCAAACGCGCCTTGATAAAACATTTGAAGTTATCACTCTCATGAAGCAGGAGATTGAATCGGTCCGGCTGGATATCACCGACGAAGAGCTTGCGGTTGCAAAGGAAGGCATACTTAACAGCGAGGTCTTCTGGTCTGATACAAAAGACAAAATAATAACCAGGCTCATGCGTTATGAATATTATGGATATCCTTTTGATTACCCGGAAAAGTTCATTGAAGGAGTCAAAAAAGTTACAAAGCAGGACGTCATAAGGGTAGCAAATGAACTTCTCTTACCCGATAACTTGACGGTGCTTGTCGTGGGAAACCCCGAAAAATTTGACGCTCCCCTTCCCACCGGCACCAACATCATAGACCTAACCTCCTGAATCCTTTTGTGGGAGAGG
>CAZAMK010000096.1:0-5060 GCA_964486345.1 uncultured bacterium | reverse complement strand
AAATTATCTTAGTACATTTAATAATATATATAATATTTTACTTGCAATTATTATTGTGTCAATTAAAAAGCTCCAAATTTTTATGAATTTTTCTTTTTTGTTTGCCGGGAATGTTTAAATCAAGAAAACGGGTATTTACCCTGGTGAAGTCCACCCCGAAAACTTGGACAGTCAAGATAGGTGTATTTTAATACAACGATGCTATATGGATGTATCAATTCTTTGACGAAATAAATCCGATAATTTTGTAGATAAGTTTTGCCGCAAGGAATGAAGAGTGCGTGAATTTCTTTGGCGGCGAGAGTTCTACAACGTCAAAGCCTGCTATGTTGATGTCCTTCCTCATAATAAAGCTTTTCAGAAAATCAATTGTTTCATACCATTGAAAACCTCCGGGTTCCGGCGTTCCCGTATCCGGCATGACTGACGGGTCAAGAAAGTCAACGTCAAAAGTAATGTAATACGTGCCGGAAGGAAGTTTTTTATTGAAAGCGGCTCCCCAATTTTTCCCAGCCATCTGCCAGGCCCACAGGATTTTTACCTGTTTGTTCTTTTGCAGAAACTCTTTTTCCTCTCTGCAGACGCTTCTTATTCCGGCGGAGAACAGCTTACAGCCGGACTCCGCAATTCTTCTTGATACGCAGGCATGGCTGAATTTAGTCCCTTCGTATTTATCCCGCAGGTCTCCGTGGGCGTCAAAACATAAAACGTTTATATCTTGATATTTTTTCATACAGGCGTCAAAAAGCCCTGCTGATACTGCGTGTTCGCCGCCGAGCCCTATGACGATTTTATCTTTTTTGTAGTATTTTTCCGCTGACCGGCTTATCTTTGACATCATCTTCAGCCCTTTACAGACGGGCTTGACGGCAGGAAGGGTTTTAATTCCGGAAGTAAACGGCTCGGTATTCAGTTCTTCATCGTATAATTCAAGATATCTTGAGGCAAAAAGAATGCTTTCCGGACCTTTTTCAGTTCCTTTCATGCCGGAGGTTGTTGCTTCAAAGGGGACAGGCAGTAGTACAAAACGCGCATTATCTTCGGGTATGTCAGGCAAGCCGAGAAAATTATTAGTTGTTCTGTTCATTTTTGCGAATGAAAAAGAGTTTGTGTCAGAGGATAAATACCGCCGCCGCTATAACTGATGTCCACAATCCGTTTTTATCGCCTATCGCCGACTGCGTGATATTGGTTGTCTTGACTATCCGGGTGGACATTTTCCAGATTTCTTTCTTTTTGTCGTAGGAAGAATCCGGGTCAAACTCAACTCCCAAAATCGTAGCCAGCATTGTTGCGGCGAGGTCTTCGGAGTAGTCTCCCGCTTTATCGTCGGTCTCGCCGAAACCTTCGTGTTCGGAAAGATATCCGTACTGGTCGTTGTTTTTCGGGATTGCGATTCCCACGGAAGATGTGATTAACCGATGCGGCTCGTTTGTGGAGTTTCTGCTTATTACAGTGTAAACAATCTGTCCGGGCTCAAGTTGTTCAAGACCTGCTTTTTTTGATATAAGTTTGCAATGCGGCGGGAATATGCTTGAGATGGATACGAGGTTAAACTGTGCAATGCCTGCTTCTCTAAGTGCGCGTTCAAAACTTGTAAGTTTTTCTTTGTCCTTGCCTACGCCTTTTGTCAAAAAGACCTTTCTTGGCACCAGTTCCATTTCTCTCCTTTTCCCCATTAGCTACCGGGGTTCGGATTCAGGGTTTCGGGATTCGGGAAAAGATTTTTTATTTTTTTCCCACGGGTCCCAATTCACGGGTCCCTGATCCCGTTTTTTATGATTTTAAGCACAGGGGGTCTTCTTCCATGAAATCCCCCGTAATGCTGTATGCGAGCGCCCTGCATCCCGTACAATTGCTAATTTTACACTCTTTGCATTTCCCTTTCAAGAGGGATTTATCTCTTAAAGTTTTCAATATTTTGGAATCTTCCCAGATTTCTGCAAGAGGAGTTTCTTTGAGGTTCCCGATTTTCAGCGGAAACCTCCTGCACGGAAAGACCGTTCCATCGGGCATCACCGCTATTCCGTCCACTCCGACTATGCACGGAGCCCCGAAAAGGCGGAATCTGTTTTTCTTGTCTCTCCTGACCATAAAGCCCCTGTACGGCAAAAGAATTTCCATGTCGGGCTCAATCCCGCATTTTTTACAAAGGAGAGTTATGGTTCTTTCCCAGTCCTCCCGCGAAATAACGCTTCCCCCAAATATTTTCCTGCCCCTTCCCCACGGAATAAAGCGTTCTACGATTAGTCTGTTGAAATTATAATTTTTCATCAGTTCAAGCAATGGAATTATTTCTTCCGTGTTCTCTTTTGAAAGGGTAAACATCAGGATTTTTTCCGTTTCCGGCAGGCGTTCTTTTATCATGAGGCAGGATTCAATAAATTTCTCATAGGTCCCTTCTCCCCTGAAAAACTCATAGCTTTTCTTTGACGCTCCTTCGGCGGAAATTTTCAGCGCTTTCAATTTTTTAAATTTTTCAAGGAAGCTTATATTTTTTTCGTCAAGAAAAAAACCGTTTGTTATCATTCCCAGTTCTGCCACGGAGTCTGAATCTGACGCGAGCAAAAGCAGTTTCTTCCAGTTTTTATGAAGGAGCGGCTCCCCTCCTGTTATGTCAAGGACAAGTTTTTTATGCAGGGATTTCACAAACTCCTCTATGTTAAAAAAGATTTTTTCCATCTCGCTGAAAGGAAGGTCGTTTTTTGCGCTGAATTTGTCCTGGTAGCAATGCCTGCATCTTAAATTGCACAGGTCGGTGACATGCCACTGTATATGAAAGGTGTTTTCCATTATAAGTGACGGACTGCAAAGTTGATGTACTGCTCCCAGTCGTATAATGTTACGTTGTGCTTGCCGGAACGTATGTGGTAGCGGATAAAGTCTCCGGCGGGATGATTGACGGGCGGCATGTCTGCAATTCCTAAACCCTGTTTTCCGTAAAGCGCATAAACCGGTTCTGCATGTTTTGCCGAGAGGAATTCTCCCCGCGGGTTCGCCCACAAATCCTCCTCCGCGCTTGCCACATATACGGGGCGGGGCGCCATAAGGGATATCAGTTCATGCTGGTCAACGGGCAGTTCCTCCTCCCTGTCGTTATATCCTTTGTAATTTTCGCAGAACCAGTGGGGAAAATAGTTGTTTATGTGATAAACAGTTTCTCCGAAACGCCTCCTGCTCAAAGCGGCGCCCCCGCATCCCGAATCATTGGAAATTGCGGCGGCAAAACGTTCATCCTGCGCTCCGGCCCAGAGCGCCGTTTTGCCCAGTCTGGAGTGCCCCATCGCTATTACCCTGCGGGTGTCAATATCTCCGTCCTGTTCAAAATAATCCATCGCGCGGCTTAACCCCCAAGCCCATGCGCCTATTGCCCCCCAGTCTGACGGGCTGAATACGGCATTTTTGCTCTGCGGATGCAGGAATGCGCGTATGCCTTCCTGCCATCCCGCCGGATGGTCGGGCTCCAAATCACCGTAATAAACGGTTGCAAGCCCGCAGCCGCCGTCTATAATTTTATCAACCTGCCACCGTCCGGCGTTTATTCCTCTTGTTTCTCCCGTTGCCCTGTTATTCATTATGTTTTTTCCGTCAGGCCGCATCCATCTGCCGGAGATTTTTATTCCCGCGTCGTCACATACGGTATGGTTGCCGAAAAAGTTAAGCCCGAGAAATACCGGCACGGTTTTTTTTGCGCCGGAAGGCAGGTAAATCAGTATATCCATGGAGTGTTTGCCGCCTCTGTGAGAGAAATAAACCGAGACTTCTTTGCGCAGAGCTTTGCCTCCGAGAGCGTTTTTATCCGAAGAGGTTACTTCAAACTCCATATTTACAGGCATGGAAAAACTGTGCCCGTAGACATGTTCTCTGAAGAGCTCCAGAATTTCGGGCCTTCGTTTTTCTTTCCACAAACGGGTATCCGCAACCCTTGTGCCGTCATTGCATAAAAGCGGGTCCGGCAGAATGTATTTGGGAACTTTTTCTTCGCTGTAATTAACCTCTTTCAGTCTTTCCTCCATGGTTTTCCGCGATAACGCAAACTTTGTTTTGTAATCTAAAATTCTGCAATAGCAACAGTATATCTGCAAGTGCCCTGCCGGGTGGTTTCTGAAGCGGGCGTCTGTTTGAGGAGCGTACCGATGTAACAGAATCGGGATGAAGGAGACCGCCCGGTTGGGCACATGTTTACCAATCATTGTTATGTCTGAATCTTAATTGTAATAAATATACAGTCTATATTATAATAAGTCAAAAAAGGAAAAAATTATGTTTAAAAATTTACCGTTGTGGATATTCAGTCCGGGGATAGGGTTGAGGGAGAAGCTCCGGCTTGCCGTGCTCGGGGAATTTGAAGGGATTGATATAGATATCAGAGAGGCGGTTGAGCTTTCTGAAAAATATTCCCCCGCTTATGTCAAAGGAATGCTGGATTCTTTTAATTTGAAAGCAGGTGCGTGGGAACTGTCTTTTGCTCTGGATGCCGAAGAAAAAATTTATAATGACGGCCTGAAGGATATTGAAAAATATTGCCTGATAGCCCGGGAGGTTGGAGTATACACGGCAAAAACCGTTATGAAAAGCGCGGCTTTTAAGGAACGACTGAATACCGTTGCCGGGCTTCTGAATGATTACGGATGCCGCATTGCCGTGAAATTTCCTTTATTTAAAGACACTTCCCCTGTTTTCAAAGACAATGCAGGGTCAATTTTTGATGCGTGGAGCTGGCATGTTTCGGGACAGGGTCCTGAAACGTTAAGAAAAACAGCGCACAGTTTTTTTTATGCGGAAATTTGCGATACGAATAAAGATATCGGGCAGACTACTGGCAAGCGTATATACTTGCCGGGGGAAACCGGCGTTATTGACCTCAAGGGAATTCTTATCGCTCTTGCCGAAGGCGGTTACAAGGGTCCGGTATCTCCAGGATTGCCGGATAGAAACATTCTGACTCTTCCCTCTGAAATGTCGGTAAGACTGCTGGGCGGCGCTTTTACGAGGGTATGGGAAAAAGCGTTTACACCTGTTTGATTTCACACATATGGCTTTGCGATAGTCCGCCAGCG
>CAZAMK010000095.1:4005-5094 GCA_964486345.1 uncultured bacterium | reverse complement strand
AAAAGAATTATCAGGGAATTCTGGAGAAAGAATTTCAATACGGGCGATTACCTGTTTATCTTAAAACAAGGGATAGATTCTGCAGACAGGGATAAAATCATCGTGGAGCTGGAAAAGGCCGCAGAGAGGGTAAAATGCAAAAATTCCTGATTTTTTTAATCAGATGCTGGCAGACTTCCGTTTCCCCCTTGCTGGGAAAAAGATGCAGGTTCTACCCTACATGTTCTTCGTTTATGATAGAGGCGATAGAACAGCTCGGGCCGGCAAAAGGCGTTTTTACCGGCATGAGAAGAATATTGAAATGCCATCCCTTTAACAAGGGAGGTTACGACCCTTTAAAAAAATGGATAAAATAAAAGAAGAGATTCGGCTGGTGATAGCTTTTGCGCTCGCGATACTAATAATCCTTTTCTACGGAAAAATGCAGAGCAGGCAAGTTCCGCAGAATACAGGACAGAAGGAACAGCCTGCCGTTTCCGCAGAAAAAGAATCTCCGGAACCTGGGGAAAAACCGTTTTCATTCACACCCGCATCCGAAACTGCGAAGGGAGAAGAGAAAGTTTATGAGGACGGAAGATTCATAATAAAAATGGATACCGCCGGAGGCATGATAAAAGAAATCGGGTTGAAGGAGTACACAAGGAAGGATGAAGCATCCATACCGGTTTTTGAAGGAGCCGGCCTGCTTTTAAATTATATTGAAAGCAACGAAGAAAGCACCTCTTCCGTATATGAATTCAGGGAAAGAGAAAAACTCTTGAGCTTTCAGAATTATTCGCAAAATATCCTGACCGAAAAAACAGTAACCATCCCCGCAGATTCTTACACTTTTAAGTCAGGGATAACCATATCCAACAAGGGTGCAGATGCGGCCGTCTTTAAAAACTATGTGGTAAGCGCCGGCGAAATAGACCTGTCTTCTCTGAAGGCAAGAGGAAGGCAGGCCATCCCCCCCGAGATAATCATAAATACCGGCGGCAAAACGGTAACAATGAATGCCGCACGGATAAAAACAGCTTCCCTATATGAAAACACGGGCTGGATTGCCTTAAAACAGCATTACGGTCTCCTCTTCCTGCGAACGGAGAA
>CAZAMK010000095.1:0-3995 GCA_964486345.1 uncultured bacterium | reverse complement strand
AGCTTTGTCTCCCCGGAAAGCGGACATATAAAAATCGGTTTTATTTACGACAATATTGACATAAAGCCGGGAGAGAGCGAAAAACTTGAATTTTCCTTTTATGCAGGGCCCGCAGATTACTTTATAGCAAGCAAGGAAATAAAAGAAAAGCAAATTTTCGGCACGAGTGTTTTTGCCGCCATGGGCAGGTTCCTCTTTACCGCTCTCTACCAGATACACAGGGTAATTCCAAACTGGGGATGGACCATCATCCTGTTAACTCTTATAATAAAGATTATCTTTTTCCCGCTGACTATGAAAAGCCTGCGTTCAATGAAGGCAATGCAGAAATTGAGGCCATACATGCAGGACCTGCAGAAAAAATATAAAGGCAACCCCCAGCAGATGCAGAAAGAACTGATGAACCTTTACAGGGAATACAAGATAAATCCGATGGGAGGATGCCTGCCCATGCTTGTGCAGTTCCCCATATTCATAGGATTTTTCATCGCATTGAGAAACTCCGTTTTTCTTAGAGGCGCTCCTTTCATGCTGTGGGTGAAAGATTTATCCCTGCCGGATACAATTGCGACTATAGGAGGATTCAACCTGAATCTTCTGCCGATAATAATGGCGGCGACCTCATTCTGGCAGCAGAAACTCACACCGCAGGAACCTTCGCAGAAAGCGCTGACGTACATGATGCCGGTTATGTTCCTTTTCCTTTTCTATAATTTCTCGGCAGGCCTGCTTCTGTACTGGACAACGATGAACGCGGCAGGATTAGTTGAACAGTATTTCGTCCACAAGCGCTGATACCCGTTTTATTCATCCAGATAGCGGCGCGATAGTCCGCCAAAGTTTTAGTGGCGGATTGGCTACGTCGTCAAATTCAGGAATTCGGCGGCCTCTCGTGTTTTATCTTCCGGTATTTTTCAAGTTTGCGCAAAAGATCTTCGGCCGCAAGCATCTCGGCATCCTTTTTTGTCCCTGCAGTTCCTCTTCCGACGTACTTTCTTCCTTGAATCTTTACCCTGACATTGTATATCTTTTTGTGGGGAAGCCCCTTTTCGGAGACGACGTCGTAGGCAGGTTCAATATGGAAATGCCTTTTTGACAGAGTGGAAAGAATATTCTTGTAATTCCTGATGGGCTCTATCTTCTTGTGGAGTATGAATTTTTTTATAAGAACTTCCGCTTTTTTCCAGCCGCTGTCAAGGTATACCGCTCCTATAATCCCCTCTATGAAATTGTCCAGCCTCGGCACCTCATAGTTCCTGTACCTGATGAATTTCTCAAGCTTCATGGAAACGCCCGCATTATGCAGGTACTTGCTGTTTACGTATGCGGATTTCAGGTCGGTGAGAAACGATTCTTCGGCGTCGGGATATTCCCTGAAAAGGTTTATGCCCACTATGGCGTCAAGCACGAGGTCGCCGAGAAACTCCAGCCTTTCGTAAGACCTTTTGCTCTCATAGGAAGGATGCGTAAGGGCGAGCTCTATAAGCTCCTTGTCTTTAAACCGGTACCCTATAACGGACTCAAGTTTTTTTATTTTCGTCTGCATAATGCGGCTCCCGTAAAAAGAAGCGAAAGGATAAAAAGAGGAATATCGCCCGCCTGCGCATACGGAGTTTTTCCCTGAATCAAGGGGACGTCGTAAAACATAACCCCTTCAATAAACAATTTCTTTCCGTCTTTTTCCACAACCGCTTCGGAAATGCCGGACGGAGAGACAACGCCGCTTATGCCGGTGATGGAGCACTGAATAAAGTATTTTCCTGTCTCCGCCGCACGCAGGGCGTTATGCGCAAAATGCTGGTAAGGTCCGGCAGACATGCCAAACCATGAATCGTTGGTGATGACCGCAAAAACCTTCGCCTCCTCTCTGGCAAAATCGCAAGTCATCTCCGGAAATATGTTTTCAAAACATATAAGAGGCGCAACCTTTGCTCCCTTGACATCAAAAACTGCAAGTTCTCTGCCGTGTTTCACCTCCGGGATATATCCGGCTATCTTTTCAAAAACATTCCTGATAATCAGGCACCTGCCGCCTGGTATAAACTCCCCGTAAGGAGCAAGATGATTTTTTCTATAAACCCGGATTTTATCTCTGTCAACAAAGAGAGCCGAATTGTAAAAATCTCCCCCGGAAGACGTGAAAGCGCCAAGAATAAGGGCAAAAGCGTGTTCTTCCGTCAACGCCTTAAGACCGTCCATTATCTCCGGCTCCGCGCCGATATCGTCGGGAAATATACTTTCGGGCCATATTACAATATCCGGTTTTCCATTCTGCAGGTTTTCAATGGTCAGTATGCCGGTAGCATTCAAATCCGAATATATGGCCCTGCCTTCCGCGGAATTAAGGTTGGGCTGAATAATCATCACTGAAAGAGTGCCCGACCTGATTGTTTTTCCGTAAGGAATATTTTCCGGCAGGAGAAATGCGGCCGCAAGAACAACCGCGGCGGCGAGCCATGACCAAAAATGCCTCTTCCTGAAGGAATAAAAAACGGCAAAATTTGCCAGCACGAGAAGAAAAGAGATGCCATATATGCCTGACAACCCGGCAATTTTAAGAAAAGCCGTATTGCTCCACTGGGACAGGCCCATCAACAACCACGGGAATCCGGTTAGAAGATTGGAAACTATTATTTCCAGAAGGAACCATACGGAAGCGGCGGTGAATATCCTGCCCTTTTCAGGAAGCGCGAAAACAAGATAGAGGAAAAGCCCCCAGAAAAGCGATAGATAGAAAGCAAGAAGAAGATATACGGGACCCGCAACATTGTAAAGCCATGAGAAAGAAAAAGCATAGAAGAAGAATCCAGCCGCCGTTCCAAAGAGGAAATTCTTAAATGAACTTCCGGATGCGGCATAAAGAAGTGGGACCAACGCAAAAAAAGCGAACTGCCATCTGTCAAAAGGGGGAAACGCATAAGAAAGAAAAATTCCGCCGGCTATGGTGAGGATTAAAGAGAAAAAAAAGCTTTTTTTTCTATCAGTTTTCAAACTTTATCCTGTTATTATCGTCAAGTTCTACTATCTTCATCTGCCATTTTTCAACAATCTCTGATTCCTCGGCGAATGAAACGCCGAGAATGATTATTTCGTCGTCTTTTTCAAAGTGCCTTGCGGCCGGACCGTTAAGGCAGAGCGTACCCGATTCCGCCTCTCCTTCTATGACGTATGTAGATATTCTGGCTCCGCTATTAAGGTTCAGAACATTCACCATCTCGCCGGGAAGGATCCCCGCACTGCCAAGAATTTTCTTGTCAACCGTGATGCTTCCTTCGTAAAAAAGGTTTTTGTCCGTAACCCTGCCGCCTTTAACCTTGCACCTGCACATGCATCTGTACATTCCGTACCTCCGTTCATTGAGCCATTTTTTTACCATTTTTCAACCGCCTTGTCAAATTCTAACATTTGACAAAAAACGGGCGAAAGTATAAATTATTTAAATAACTCGGGAGGAAAACAGGAGAAAGAATAATGAAAAAAGGAGCGGGTGTTTTATTTGCAATAGTTTTGCTTATTGTTTCGGGATGCCGCAGTAAGAGTGCCGTGGAAGAGACTGTTCTCCCGATGACTGAAGCGCAGATACGGGAAGCTCTGGACTTCGGGGCGAAAAACTCGGAGTTTTCCACAAGAGAATTCACGTCAGACTGGACCGTGGACAAGGGTTACGGGGAAAGCAGGGGAAACGCGACCATAGTAACTCCCTTCTTACGTGTTGCGCTGCTCGGGAAAGAAGCGGCATTGACAAATAAAACGCTTGACGACAGAACAATAAATGCGGTACTGAAAGAAGAGACTGATTTTCTTACCTTTAGAGTAACGCTTTTCGGGGGATATCCTCAGTTTGGAAGAAGCGTAAAATTCGTTCTTCAGTACGGCAAAGAAGAAATTGCCCCGGATTACATGTCCATGCCTCCATACAGCCAGATGGGCAGGGATTACACCCAGTCTGCGACAGGAAGCGCAAAATTCAAAAAAGAGGGTATTCCTGAAAACGC
>CAZAMK010000094.1:0-5116 GCA_964486345.1 uncultured bacterium | reverse complement strand
TTGGACTGGCTTTTCCCCGGAGACTGAAATATTTTGCAAAATCCGATATATTCGGCATCCCCGTCTTATCGTTTTTGATAAGGCACCTCGGAGCCATCCCCATAGAAAGGGATATCATGTCTTCAATGACCATGAGGCAGGGCGTGAAAATTCTTAGAGAGGGGCACTGGCTGGTCATTTTTCCGGAAGGAACGCGAAGCAGAAATGCTCAATTGTTGGACCCGAAACAGGGCATCGGGTTCCTTCATTACAAAACCAAAGCACCTGTTGTTCCGGTCTTTCTGGACGGGACGGGACGGGCGCTTCCTGTTGATTCTAAATTTATCAGGCCGGTAAAGATAAAGGTGTTTGTAGGAAAAAAAATTGAAGTTGAGGGGAAGGATTATCCCGTTATTGCGCAGGAGATTATGGAGTCTCTAAAGAAGCTTGAACCAAAATGAAAAAACTGGTTGTGGCGGGAAATATCGGTTTTTGTTTCGGGGTTAAGAGAACGGTCCAGACGGCGGAGCGCCTTCTGAAGCAGCACCGCTGTCTCTACAGCATTGGGGATATTGTGCACAATCCCCTCGTTATGGAAAACCTTAAATCAAAGGGCCTGCGCGTTGTAAGCAGTGAAAAGGAAGTTGCAAAGGGCCCTTTTATCGTAAGGTCGCACGGGATAGGTCCTGCGACTATTGAGAGGCTGAAAGAGAAAGGCGTTGAGATATATGACGCCACCTGTCCTTCCGTGAAGAAGATACACTCGCTGATAAAAAAATTGGACAGGGAGCGATATTTTATTATAATAATAGGCAACGAAAATCATCCGGAGGTGGTAGCCCTCAAAGAGCACGGCAGGAATACCTATGTTTCCAGAGACGGCAAAGAACTGCCCGTAGGCAAAAGGATAGAAAAAGCCGCGGTTATAGGACAAACCACTCTTTCTTTCACGGAATATTTTAAGAGTGCCAGCCGTTTTATAACCAGTCCGGTTTTTGCAGGCAAGACAATAATTTACAATACTATATGCAGGGTTACCGGAGAAAGGCAGGAAGAATCCGCCGGAATAAGCAGAGAGACGGAGGCGGTTTTTGTTCTCGGCGGCAAGACCAGTTCCAACACCGCAAAACTCTGCCATAACTGCAGGCGGTTCAACAGGCGGGTTTTTCACATTGAAAACATCGGAGAACTGGAAAAAGTCGCCCTGTCAGGCATCTGTTCCGCAGGATTGATATCCGGAACGTCTACTCCGGAAGATTTTATATTTGCCGTAAAAAAATATATGAAAAAAAAAGGATACAGGGAGGTGCAGTATAATGAGCAAGATTGACGTTGGAAAACTGCTTGAGGAAAAGATAGCGGGGTTTAAACCCGGGTCTTTAATCAAGGGGAAGGTTGTAAAGGTGCTGGGAGACGACGTTGTTATAGATATAGGATATAAATCGGAAGGAGTCGCCATAAGGGAGGAGTTCAAAAGAGAAATAGACGAAATTGTTCCCGGAGAGGAGGTGGATGTTATCGTGGAATCTCTTGATCCGGATGTGAGCGGGCTGGTGCCTCTCTCCAAAGAGAAGGCTGACGTGATTCTGAACTGGGAAAAGGTGGAAAAATGCTACGAGCAGGATGAAACCATAGGCGGTTTCATATTCAGGAGCGTCAAGGGCGGGTTCAGGGTGGACATAGGGGTTATCGCTTTTCTCCCGTCCTCGCAGGCGGATACGGCGCCGCTGACCAATCCGCAGTCGCTGGTAGGGACCAAGTCTCAATTCAAGATCTTAAGTCTGGACGCCTTGAGAAAAAATATTGTTGTTTCAAGGCGCAAGTATCTTGAAGAAGAAAAAGAGGTAAACAGGAAAAAATATCTTTCGGAGATGCAGAAAAACCAGCTGGTTACCGGGTCTGTTAGGAATATTGTGGATTACGGGGCGTTTATAGAGCTGGACTATGGTATTGTGGGGCTCCTCCATCTAAACGATATGAGCTGGGGCAAGGTGAGTTATCCTTCACAGGTGTTGAGCATAGGGCAGAAGGTGGAGGTGGTGGTTCTGGACATTGACACCGAAAAACAGGTGGTATCCTTCGGGCTGAAGCAGAAGACGCCAAATCCATGGGAGAACATAGAAGAAAAGTATCCCGTGGGCTCAACCGTTGAGGGAAAAGTTGTCAATATCACCGACTACGGAGCATTTATCAAGATAGAGGAGGGGGTGGAAGGTCTTCTGCACATCTCCGAACTTTCCTGGACGGGAAGGATAAAACGCCCTTCTGAAATTGTTGCCATGGGGGACAACGTTACCGTTCAGGTTATAGATATAAAGAAAGACGAGCAGAAGATTTCTTTCAGCTTGAGGGAACTGGAGCCTAATCCGTGGCCGGAGATATCCGAGAAATATCCTATAGGCAGCATTGTGAAAGGCAAGGTATACAACGTGACGGATTTCGGGGCATTCGTTGAGCTTGAGTCCGGAATAGACGGGCTTTTGCATATCTCCAACATAACGGACGAATCCATCAAGCATCCCTCGGAAGTCCTCCGGAAAGGGCAGAAATTGGAGGTTATGATTCTTGAGATAGACGCAGACAATAAAAGAATTTCTCTGGGGTTGAAACAGGTTGAAGAACCCGGCAAGGACAAAAAACAACTGCTTGAAGATGCGGAAAAGGAGGAATACGATGAGAGTGCTGATAGTGAAGGACTATGAAATGATTTCAAAAGAGGCGGCCGCCATTGTGAAGGAATTGGTGACGAAAAAGCCGGACTGCGTGCTCGGCCTTGCCACTGGCAGTACGCCCGTAGGCCTTTACAGGGAGATGATACGCATGCATAAGGAAGAAGGTCTGGATTTTTCAAGGGTAACGTCGTTTAACCTTGACGAGTATTACGGGCTTTCTCCGGAGCATCCGCAGAGCTACCGTCGTTTTATGAATGAAAACCTTTTTGACGGGATTAACATAAAGAAGGAAAACACATTTGTTCCTGACGGAAGCGTGAAGATGGAAGCCGTTGAAGACTTCTGCCGCATCTATGAGGAAAAGATGAAAAAGGCGGGAGGCGTAGACCTGCAGGTGCTTGGCATAGGAGGCGACGGCCATATCGCATTTAACGAACCCGGCTCTTCTCTCGGTTCAAGGACGCGTCTTGTGGCGCTGGATGAACAGACCGTAAACGATAATGCAAGGTTTTTTGACAGCTCCGACGACGTTCCGAGATTTGCTCTTTCCATGGGCGTCGGAACAATCCTTGAGGCGAAAGAGATTATTTTCCTTGCAAACGGCGCAAAGAAGGCCGATATTGTTGCAGAAGCCCTTGAAGGCCCTGTCACAGGAATGGTGACCGCTTCAGCCCTTCAACTGCATCCGTGCGTTACGGCAATACTGGATGAAGACGCTTCGGATTCCCTGCTCAAGGGTTCGTTTTACAGATTTGCCGCAGATGCGGGCAGGAAAATAAATAAAAAACTCTTTTGAAAGGGGCGGCATATGGGGCTTATAGAGAAGTTTATAGAGAAAGCAAAGAGTGCAAATAAAAAAGTTGTTTTCCCTGAAGGCGCAGACGAGCGGATACAGAAGTCTGCGGAAGCTGTCAGCAAAGCAGGCATCGCACATCCTGTTCTTCTTGGCAGAAAAGAGGAAATTCTTTCCTCCGCCGGCAGAAACGGCGCGGATGTTTCGGCTTGCGACATAATTGACCCGGAGACTTCTCCCGACCTGCCTGAACTGACGGAGCTGTACTGTGCAAACAGGAAGAACGTAAAACCGCGGGTTGCCGAAAAACTTGTGAAAAAGGACCTTGTATTCGGCGGTATGCTTCTTGTGTCGGGCAGGGTAGACGCCATGATAGCCGGAGCCGCCAATACCACGGCAAGCGTAATCCAGGCGTCGGCGCTTACCGTAGGGTACCAGAAGGGCATTTCAACACCGTCAAGTTTTTTCATTATGACGCTTCCCGGAGGCAAAACCCTGTTTTATGCGGACTGTGCGGTCAATATAGACCCGGATTACAAACAACTGGCGGATATAGGGGTTGCAACTTCCATAAGTTATGCGAAAATCATGGGGGAACAGCCGAGAACGGCGTTTCTGTCTTTTTCCACAAAAGGGTCTGCCGACCATCCTCTCGTTGAGAAGGTGCAGAAGGCTGTCTGTGCGGCAAAAGAGATGTCTGCCGGAAGCGATATGATGATTGACGGGGAGTTCCAGGGCGATACGGCGCTTGTGGAAGCGGTGGCAAAGAAGAAGATAAAAGAGCCGTCGTCCGTTGCCGGACAGGCAAACGTGCTGATATTTCCGGACCTGAACTCGGGAAATATAGCGTATAAGCTTACGCAGTATCTCGCAGGCGCCGGCGCGTTCGGCCCTGTTCTGCAGGGATTTGCAAAACCCGTCAGCGATCTGTCAAGAGGCGCAAAGGTTGCGGATATCGTAGGCATAACAGCCATTACCTGCTGTCTAACCTGAATGTCAATAAGCGTAAAGCGGGTAGCGTAGAGCGTATAGAAAACTAAAAGCTTTTCACTCTACGCTGAACGCTTTACACTATACACTAAACGCTCCACGCTATACGCTGATTTTTATGGAGGAAGAAAATGAAAATACTGGTTTATGAGGACGCAAAATGGATTAACCTCGCTCCTCTCTCTCTCGTCAAGTGCTCTTTTGAGATGAGATGCGGGTTCGGTTCGTTGCTGGACAAGATTTTACCGTTGCTTCCCGAAGCAAAGAAAGGACTGTGGGTAAGAGATTATATGAAAAATCTCATAGCCAAAAAATACGGACTGCCGGTCAACGACGCTTCGTTTTTTGAAGACGACCTGCTGTTTGTAAACGGACGCTGGCTCGCTTCCGGGGCAGAGAAGATAGGAGTATCCGGAGAGAAGATAGTCAGGAACGGGGACAACATCATATATGGGTTTGTTAAAAAGGAGACTGCGGCAAAATTGTGGGACGGGGAGATTTCCGGCTTTCTTCAAAAGGCGGCTGAAACCGTTCCCTGCGAAGAAAAAGACCTGAAGTGCATAGACTATCCGTGGAATCTTATCTCTTTTAACCCGGCCGCGCTGAAGGCGGATTTTAAAAAAGCCGGCAGGAGCGGAATATCCGGGACTTTCCACAAGATGGCCGCGATCGTGGGTGATGA
>CAZAMK010000093.1:0-5148 GCA_964486345.1 uncultured bacterium | reverse complement strand
GCAGCTATTGTCGCCTTGCCGGGGAAATTCATATTCCCGTTAACTGTGATGGTAACATTCCATTCACTTGAATAAGCTACAATCCCAGCGTTCTGGTTAGCGTCTATATTCAAACCGGAACCTGCCGCCGGAATGTCAATGCTACCTGTGGAATTTATAAATATACCTGCCTTATACTGGCTTGACGTTGCGTCTATTGATAGAGGATTTATATTCACGCCCCCGGTTTTTATTTCATCGGCAACAAGAGCTCCTGCTATTGAAGCTGCTATGTTGACGGAATTGGCTCCTCTCACCACAAAGTCGTTTGTGACCGGTGAATTCAGGTTTACATCTCCGCCTACAAGGAATACGGATTGTAGTCCGGTATCGGTTGTAATCGGACCGGTTATGTTCAGGTCCCCGCCTACCTGTACAGGATAGTTTATAGTTAACAAATTATTGTTAATAGTGAGGTCTCCTCCGATTCTGAAGTGCTGGGTTATCTGCAAATTGATATCGTTGAATAGCGCGTTTGCAGTACCCGCATAGTTTCCTTTTACAAAGAAAGAGTAGGTAATGGAAATATTTCCGAAGGTGAAAGTATCTATACCGCTGTCATAAGTTACGCCCGGCACAGGGTACAAAATAGAATCGTTTCCAATATCATCCGTTGTTATACATACATCGCCGTCTTCTCTGGCAAAAAAGTATGCGGCAAAAGTTGCAGGTATTGCGGGTATGGATGCTCTGTATATTTCAGTATCAGGTTTTGTGAAACTGGATAAATGGAAGTTATATGCAGGAGTATCTGTTACCGGGGTTACCGTGTACTGGCTTGCCGCCGACGCAATTAGGTTGATTGCGGAAGTTGTAAAGATGTTTCCGTTAATAGTAGGAAAAATACCCGTTGCTGCCTGCACTTCTTTTGCATATATAGCATGTTTATTAAATGCTTCCGGCGTACCCCATGTTGCGATTCCATATTGGCCATAAGTGCCAACATCTTGAAGGTATCTGTCTATTGTACCGGGTACGTCATGGTTGATATTCCCCTGCCCGTTACTGCCTCTTATCTTTAACGAGATGGAGGCGGTTCTGCCGTTGTAGTACCCAGTAGAGGTAATCAAGTCTTCATTTTCAGTGGTGCTGTCTGCGAATTCAACCTTGCACCCACCTTTCTGTATATTTGTAGGGTTATAACCATTATAATTGTTAGAAGCTGTAGGTTCTGTATTTGTCCATGTATCTGTCCCTGCATAGTCCGAACCTTGAAAATATTTATAGTCCGCCGAGTAATCTCCAGCCTGTGCGTGTAATGGCGGGTAGGTACAGGGATATTGATGTAATGGGTACCCTGTATAGTTCATCCAGTAGAGGGCGTCCTGAACGCCGGCGGAGGCTATCTGCAGGGCTGTGGTTTTATCTCTGTAAAAGTGGGCTCTTCTTATTGCCGTGGTGGAAGAGATAACTACAGCGAGGATAAGGGCGGCAAATATGACAACCATGACGAGCACCATTATCATAGCCAGCCCTTCAGAGCTTTTTTTGCGTCTTTGCCTCATTTTTCCCTCCAATTCATTATACCACAGAAGGAATGTCAACGCAAGTTCATAAGCCGCGTTTTAAGGAGATATGCTCTGAAAGCAGTCTTTCCGCATTTGAAGAGAGGATTTTTATCCTTGTTTCGTCCGTTATGTCAGCTCCGAGCACCGCGCCTATATAGTAGTTGTAGCTGAACCACGGCAGGTCAGTCCCAAAGACAATCCGACCGGTATCCGCCCCGCCGGCAAGCTTTTCCAGCGCGCCCCTGTCGTTCAGGACTGCGCACAGTTCAAGATAGACGTTGGGGAACTCCTTTGTAATTTTGACCGCTTCATCCCATGCGTTATGGCAGGAATGTCCCAGCAGAATCCGCGCATTGGGGTGTTTCTCCGCAACCTTGCGTATCTGGGCGGGCCCGCAAAGGTCGGAACTGCCCCACGTGTGCAGTAATACCATGAGTTTTCTCTCTTCCGCCATATCCCATGCCGGTTCATACCGCTGGTTTGTTATGGAACAGCCGTGGTAGCTGGCAAGGAATTTAAACCCGACATAGGTGTTCCCGTAATACTTGTCAAAGGATTTCAGGTCTTTTTTTATGATTTCCGGGTGGTTGGGGTTTATAGCGCAGTAAGCTCGCAGTCTTTCGGGATGTTTCCTTACCGCCTCAATGTTCGCCCTGTTGCCGATATCCGGCGAGAGCAGTGCGGCATGGTGGCAGAATACGAGCATTTTCACCCCTGATTTTTCCATGCTTTTTACCATGGAATCCGCGTCGGGGGCGGGGAAGTGGATTGCGCAGAGGCTTCCCATGTGTCCGTGCAGGTCGTATACGGGGAAGTCTTTGAACCGCCCCGTTTTATAGAACTCCTCTTTTAACCGGCTTTTCATAACCTGACTCCGGAGATTATTGACTCAAGATTCGTCCATGATATCTTTTTTTTATCCGAATCCGAAAGGTTGCAGTGAAGGACCTCACATATTGAGCTTTCAGGGTATCTTTCGGGAAACCCGCTGCCGAATACAATCCTTCCTGCTCCATATTTTTTTGCCGCCGCCTCCACCTGTTCGTGTCCGAGGGCGAGAAGGCTGGTCTCCAGATATACGTTTTTGTAGTTTTCCAGCAGGGGCCATGTGTACCTGTTTGTTCCCCATACGCCTATGTCGCAGAGGACGCAGAGAAGGGCAGGGTACTGTTCCAGAAGGTTATAGACGCCTTCCCATGAAATACCTTTTTCCATGGACAGCAGTAGAGGAATTTTTCGGTCGCTCACTTCGTCAAGGAAATTTCCGAAAACCGTCCTGTTTAAGATAAACCGATGTGTGTCAGGGAATGCCCGCAGGGCGGCAATCCGGTTTTTCTTCATATCAGGGAAAAATCTGTTTGTTATCACCTCTTCCGTCTGGGGAGGCAGGATTGTCCAGCATCCGTGAAGACGGGGCTCTTTTCTTATCATCGCGGAAAGCATTGCGTTGCCTTCCTCCGGAGAGAGGTTGTGCTGGGCGATATGCCAGACAAGCGCTTTCTCAATGGATTGTCTGTCCATCTCTTTTATCAGCTCTTCAGCCACAGCCGCCGGTTTATATACGGTTTTGGCATGCCGGCCTACATATAAATTTGCGTCAAAAAACCTGAATTTCATATGGAAAACTCCCTGTTTTCAATAGTTTAGCAGGTTTTAACCAAAAAGACAATGTGGTCTGAAAATGTTATAATTGAAAGGTGGAGAACCCCTGTTTCCCTCTTTGCCAAAGGGGGAATTAAAAGGGGATTTGAGAGGTAAGAAAATGAAAAAAGTGTTTTTGTCGCCTTCAACTTTGAATCTTTACAGGGAATGCCCTCGCTGTTTTTACCTGCACATGAAATACGAGATAAAGCGTCCCCGGGGGCCGATGCCTTCCATCGCCATAGGTCTGGACAGCGTTTTCAAAAAGTATTTTGATTACTACCGTTCCATAGGGGAACTGCCGCCCGACCTGCGCAAGGAGATGAGCGGTCATCTTATAGAAAAGTTGAAGCCCACTTATTACTATGATATAAGCAAAGGGTACTGCATTCTCGGCAAACTTGACGACTGCCTTGTGACGGACGAGGGGACATATGTGCCTCTTGACCATAAGACGAGGGCCAGCGCCGCCAGAGACGTCCATCCCGCCTATCAACTGCAGATGGAGGTCTACTGCATGCTGATGGACGGCAATGGCATGAAAGCGGGAGACAGGGCTTATCTGCTTTATTATTTCCCTTTGAACGTGAGTCCGGAGGAAGGTGCCGGCAGTATTGCTTTCGGGATGGATATAAAGAGGGTGGATGTGGACGTGAATCATGCCGAAGAGGTTATCAAACAGGCGGTAAAATGTATTGAATCTTCAGCGCTTCCGGAAGCTTCCGAAAAGTGCGAATATTGCGGATGGATTGAACAGGCGGGCGGAAAATGGCCTTCTTCTGCGGGTGTAAAGAATCCTTCGGAATTGGAAAGGGAAGCGCCCGAGCCGGAAGCGGCGGAAGAAGAACAGGAATATAAAGATGAACTCTTTTGAATGGCGGAATGGAAAACATATACAGGAAAGTTAAAAAGTTTGCCGAAGAGAAGGATGTAATAAGTAAAGGCGATAAAATACTTACTGCCGTTTCCGGCGGTCCTGATTCCGTAATGCTTCTGCACTTGCTCTGCCGCCTCTCCGGAGAAAAGGGTTTTTCCGTCAGTGCCGCCTACATCCATCATAATTTGAGGAAAGAGGCGGATGTGGAACTTGTTTTTGTGAAAAAACTGGCGGAAAATTTTTCAATCCCGTTTTTTTACAGGAACATAAGGATAAAGGGTAAAACCGGAATTGAAGAGCAGGCGCGGATAAAGAGATACAGGGCGCTGTATGAGATTGCAAAGAGGGCAGGGTGCAATAAGATAGCGGTCGGCCATACCCTTGACGACCAGGCGGAGACCGTTGTCATGCGTTTTATAAAGGGGTCAGGACTTGCAGGATTGCGAGGCATTCTTCCAGAAAAACATCTTTTCAAGAACAGGGACATCTCCGTAATCAGGCCTCTGCTTTGCCTTGAAAAAAAGGAGATTTTGGATGCTTTGAAAAAAGAAAAGATAGATTACAGTATTGACCGCTCCAATTTCTCTGAAGATTTCTTAAGAAATCGCATACGTTCGGAAGTCCTTCCGCTTCTTTTGAAATACAATCCCGGGATAAAAAAACAGATTGCCCGGATGTCATTTCTGGTGCAGGATGATTTTGCTTTCATGGAAAAATCTGCGGAAGAGGCGCTTGCCGGCATTCTTGATAAAGAGGGTAAAAACATTGATGTCAGGGCCTATCGCAAATTGGACATTACTTTAAAACGGCTTGCGGCCGCGCTTCTCATAAAAAAGATTACTGGCAGTCATTATCGTTCATTCAACAGGATAAAGCAGGTTATGGAATATCTTGAAAAGGGAGACCGTAAGAGATTGAGCACAAAGAGACTCGCCGCCGTCGTCTCCGGCAGGCAAAGTCCGAAATAATACTGGTGATTTCTGATCTGTTCTGGCAGTGCCCAGCCATGCGGTCTTCTTCAGGCGGGACACTTGACCGCCCCGGCGAGGCGGCCTGCGTTCGGTTTCTTTCGTCGCTCTTGAT
>CAZAMK010000092.1:426-5172 GCA_964486345.1 uncultured bacterium | reverse complement strand
TATAAGTCCGCCGGAGCCCATAATGGCGCCGAGTTCTTCAAGCGGCTTATAATCAAGAGGCACATTAAGGTATTCTTTCGGTATGCATCCTCCGGAAGGTCCTCCGATTTGCGCCGCCTTATATTTTTTACCGTCTTTTATACCTCCTCCGATATCATAAATCAGGTCTCCGAGCGGAGTCCCTATCGGAACTTCCACGAGACCGGCATTCTTTATCGCGCCCGCAAGAGCAAAAACCTTGGTTCCCCTGCTGGTTTCAGTACCCATCTTTGCATACCAGACAGCCCATTTAAGAAGAATAACCGGGATATTGGCGTAGGTTTCCACGTTATTCAGAAGACTTGGTCTTTCCCACAGCCCTTTCTGCGCCGGGAAAGGCGGCCTGGGACGAGGTTCTCCGCGTTTTCCCTCAATGGAATGCATGAGCGCGGTTTCTTCCCCGCATACAAACGCACCCGACCCCATACGGATTTCCAGATCAAAATTGAATCCCTTCTTCAAAATGTTCTTTCCCAGAAATCCGGACTGCCTTGCATGTTCAATAGCCTTGGTAAGCCTTGAGACCGCCAGCGGATATTCCGCACGGACGTAAACAAAACCGCGCGAAGCCCCGATGGCATAACCTGCTATCGCCATTCCCTCAATAACGCTGTGAGGATCGCCTTCAAGGACACTTCTGTCCATAAAAGCTCCCGGATCTCCCTCGTCGGCATTGCATATCGCATATTTGACATCGCCGGATGCCCTGCGGGTAAACTCCCATTTGAGACCGGTAGGAAATCCCGCTCCTCCGCGGCCGCGAAGGCCGGATTTCTTAACCTGTTCTATAACTTCTTCCGGTTTCATTGAAGCCAGTACCTTCTCAAGAGCCTTATAACCCTCCTGTTTCACGTAATCCCCGATGCGCAGAGGGTCTATGCGTCCGCAGTTCCGGAGTACAACCTTCGTCTGTTTTTTAAAGAATATATTTTCTTCCTGCTTTAATACAGGCTTACCGCTTTTGGTATCCTTCGGGACAAGCCGTTCAACAGGCCTGCCGTTTTTCAAATGCTCCACGACAATGTCATCGGCATCCCCGACTTTCAGATTCTCATAAAAAGTCTGCTCTGGCTCAATAACTATTACCGGACCTTGGGCGCACGGCCCGAGACAGCCTGTTTCAATAACCTCCACCTTCAAATTTTCTTCTTTAATTTTCCGTTCAAGAGCTTCCTTCAGGAGCAGAGACCCTGAAGCGATACAACCCGCACCGGCACAAAGAAGCACCCGTCGTTTTTTCATTGCCGTGCCTCCTTCACATCTTCGCCTTCCGGAAGATATTGACTGATTATATCCCTGACTTTGGCGGGCTTAACCCTCTGATGCACATCTTCGCCTATCATCGCGACGGGAGCCAGTCCACAGGCTCCGAAGCACCGTCCCACCTCAAGCGAAAACATGCGGTCTTCGGTGGTTTCTCCGACATTGATTTTCAGATTCTTTTTAAAGGCTTCCAATACCTCCCGTCCGCCCCTCACATAACACGCCGTGCCGAGACAAACGCGGATAACATTCTTGCCGCGCGGTACCGTAGAGAAAAAAGAATAGAAACCCACCACGCCGGCAACCTCGCTGTAGGGTATTCTTAACCTGACGCTTACATGCTTCAGAACCGTTTCGGGAAGATACCCGAAAAGATTTTGGGCGGACTGAAGAACGGGAATAAGAGCGCCGTCCGTTCCGGATAGACTGTCAATCACAACATCAAGACTCGCAAGCAATTCACCTTCCGCAGCCTGACAACAACTCATTTCACACCTCTCTGTTATTTGTTTGTTCTCTCCCACGGATAAAAAGCGTCGCAGATAACCGGCAGGAATTCCCCTGTAAGAGCCCCGGCCGGAGATTCTTCTAACCATGGGGATATTTATGGGCTGAATTCGCTGAAAACGGGCCGTCTATATAAGAAGGTTCCGGCCTAAGAGGAAAATACAGTTTGCCGGAATCCCGAGGAATTTTGTTCGGGACAACTAAACGTACTTATTATACGCTGTTAAAGCCTCCGATGAAGACAACGACGTTATCCGAATGAATGCAACCCGGAAGCGCCCCCAGCCGGATTCGAACCGGCCCGCCCACCTTGAAAGAGTGGTGACCTAACCACTAGTCTATGGGGGCACAAAACTAAATGAAGGTTTATTATACTGTTTTGCAATACCGCATGTCAACAAGAAGCGATCTATTGTCCGACAGCGAGATAGCGGCGGAGGGAATCCTGCCAGTCAGGCATGGAAAAACCGAGCGTCCCGAGAAGTTCGGTGCTCAACACGGAATAGCGGGGCCTTTCCGCCTGCCCTGTTTTGAAGCCTTCAAATTTTACCTGCACAAGTTCTGCATTTTTAACATTCATAATATCTCTTACCTTCATGCCGTATTCATACCATGAGCATTCTCCCCTGTTGCATATGTTCACTATCCCGCAGAACTCTTTTTCAACGAGAAATGCCGTCGCTTTTACAAGGTCATCCGCATACGTGGGGGAATTGACCAGATTCTCGGTGAGAACAATCTTTTTCCCTTCTTTCATAAGCCGCGGCAGGACTGATGAAAAATTCCTCCCTCTGCGCCCGAATATCCTTGATACCCTGATTATAATAAACGTGTTCAGGAGATGAGAAACATAGTACTCTCCGAGAAGCTTCGTTTCCGCATAAACGCTCAACGGACAGGGAGCGTCTGTTTCCGAATAAGGCTTCCCCTTTTTCCCGTCAAAAACAAAATCCGTGCTTAAATATATCATTTTGCTCTCGGCTTTTGCACATCCTTCCGCAACGTACTGCGTGCCTAAAGCATTCGCAAGATACGCTCTTTTCCTGTCATTCTCGCATCCGTCAACATCGGTAAATGCGGCGCAGTGAAAAAGAATGTCGGGATTGAAATCGCTTATGGCCTTTACGGTCTTTTCCCTGTCGGTAATATCCATCTCTTCCCTGCCGGGAGCATAAACGGCATTACCGTCTTTTAATAACCCTGCGAGATACCCCCCCACCAATCCTTTGCCGCCCGTAATAAGAATTTTCAATTTAATATCCCCTTTGGTCCCCTCACCTTTTATTCCTCTCCCCTTTCTCTCCTTTTCCCTTCTCCCATCGGGGGAGAAGGCCAGAGCCTGCCCTGAATTTATTTCAGGGATGAGGGGGAGAGGAAAGAAGGTAGATATGTTATTTGTATTGTTTTTTGTAATACTCAAGGAACTCGCCGCTTTTTATTTTCTTCCACCACTCCTGGTTAGCTTTATACCAGTCAACGGTAAGACGAAGCCCGTGCTCCAGCGATACCTCCGGTTTCCATCCCAATTTCTTTATCTTCCCGCATGAAATGCTGTATCTTCTGTCATGCCCCGGCCTGTCCTTGACCGGTTTTATAAGCTGTTCGGATTTATTCAGGCATTCAATGATTTTTCTTGCTATGAAGATGTTTTCTCTCTCGTTTTCTCCGGCTATATTGTAAATTTCGCCGTCAATTCCCTTATGCAGAACAATATCTATCCCTCTGCAGTTATCCTCAACGAAAAGCCAGTCCCTTACATTTTTCCCGTCGCCGTACAAAGGAAGAGGCTTATCCTCAATGGCGTTTGTGACAAAAAGCGGTATAAACTTTTCCGGGTACTGGTTAGACCCGTAGTTGTTTGTGCTCCTGACGATGTTCACCGGCAGTTTATAGGTTTTTGAATAGGAGAGTACCAGCAGATCGGCCCCGGCTTTGCTTGCGGAATAAGGGTTTGAAGGATTAAGAGGACTCTCTTCCGAAAAAGTCTCATCTGTACCCGCGCTTCCGTAAACTTCATCCGTGGAAATCTGAATATATTTTTTAAAACCTGCCGTTCTGCATATTTCCAGAAGATTGAACGTTCCCATTACATCAGTCTTTAAAAAAACTTCCGGTTCTTTTATGGAACGGTCCACATGGGACTCCGCCGCAAAATTGACAATAACGTCATATCCCTTCACCGCTTTTTCTATAATTCTTTTACTGCATATGTCCTCATTCACAAAGGAATAGTTCGGATGGTTCTTTACCTCTTCAAGATTTTCAAGATTGCCGGCATATGTAAGTTTGTCTATGTTTAAAACCCTGTATTCCGGATTTTGTCCCAGTATATGCTTTATGAAATGCGAACCTATAAAACCCGCGCCGCCCGTCACGACTATCTTCATCCGTCTCCTTTATTTTATATTATGATTTCCTTTGAAAATACAGGGAATTAACATTCCCGTTATACGATTGTTATACAATGGATATACAATTGTATATCGCAAACAAAGTTTGCATATATCGGGAGCATTTTTTCCGTATATCTATTTTTTTGTATTTTTGTAAACCAGGTTGCCCGCCTTTATGAGCGAATCAAAAGTACCGGCATCGGTCCACCAACCTTTAAGTGTACCGAAGGTGAGCGTACCTTTCTGTATATATTCGTTATTGACATCTGTTATCTCAAGCTCGCCCCTGCCGGACGGCTTGAGCGTTTTTATTATTTCAAAAGCGTAACTGTCATACATGTATATCCCCGTAACTGCAAGGTTTGAAGGAGGGTCTTTCGGCTTTTCTATGATTTTAATTATCCTGTCCCCTTTTATTTCAGCCACGCCAAACCTTTGAGGGTTGTCAACTTCCTTAAGCAATATCCTCGCCCCTTCTTCCTGCTTCGCAAATATTTTAACCTCTTCTTTTTCAAGTCCAAATGTTTCTTTTTGTTTTTTTGAG
>CAZAMK010000092.1:0-416 GCA_964486345.1 uncultured bacterium | reverse complement strand
AACCTCTTCTTTTATGCTTCCTTCAATGATGTTATCACCCAGAATTACTACAAACTTACCGTTGCCGGCAAAATGTTGAGCCAGAGAAAGCGCCTCGGCAATACCCCCTTCTCCTTCCTGATAGGTGTAGTTAAGATGCTTAAGCCCGAATTCTCTTCCGTTGCCGAGAAGCTTGAGGAAATCGCCCGCCGAATTGCCGCCCGTCACAATAAGAATATCCTTTATACCCGCATCAACAAGCGTCTGTATGGGATAATAAATCATCGGTTTTTTGTATACGGGGAGCAAATGTTTGTTGGTGACTTTGGTGAGAGGGTAAAGTCTTGTTCCGAGGCCTCCGGCAAGCACAACGCCTTTCATCAGTAGTTTCTCCTTCCCCAGTCGTAATGGATTTTTTCGGTGTCAAAGGGCAGTCT
>CAZAMK010000091.1:0-5248 GCA_964486345.1 uncultured bacterium | reverse complement strand
AAAAGATGCTGGAAAATGCTTATGAGGGGACGGGCGGATGTTACTAATTTACCGGCAGGTTTTGCCGGAGCCCCCGAGGGATAAAGAGGCGCCGAGGATAAAACCGAAATTGTATCCTGAACCGGTGTTGTTTTTTTCATAAATGCCGATTTTAGGATTGAAGAGACTGATGATAAAGGTTATCCACAGTATTATTCCGTGCCAGAAACCAGCCTAGAATCCGGCCGGCTTGGCATTGGGCTGTTGATACTTAGAGTTTGAACCCGCTACCGCAAGTGCGTTTGCCATTGTGATTCCTCCTTTCATGGACTTTGATATGTTACCGCAATATTATAATTTTTGTAATACTTATAGGATGGAAGGAATTGTGGTGGGAGGAGTGAGGAATCATGGATCCCTGCTTAATATCCGCAGGGATGACAAACCAAAAAGGGGATGCTTGAAGAAAGGGGGGTAATGTAGTATAGTTTAGGGAAAGTGGGGTGGGTCCCGATAGAAAGAATCGGGATGACAAAAGACGTCAATTGCCGCGTAAAAAACACTCGCAATGACAAGATAGGGGGGAATGGATTCCTGCTTAATACATGCAGGAATGACAAACAACAGCATAATGGAATTGAATCTGGGAAATATTAAGGTGGAGGAGAAGGTGCCGCTGGCGTCGCTGACGAGTTTCAGGACGGGGGGGCCGGCGAGGTATTTTGCCGCTCCCGCGGACAGGGAAGAGACGCAGGCGGTAGTAGCCGCCGCGGAGAAATATCATGAACCCCTGCTAATACTCGGGAACGGGACGAATATCCTTGTGAGCGACGAGGGATTTCCCGGGGTTGTCCTATCAACACAGAATCTCAATAAGATAACCGTTGAAGGGGAGAAAATTACCTGCGGGGCAGGGGTACGCTTACAGTCTTTGATAAAAACCGCCCTTGAACATTCACTCGCCGGCATGGAATTCCTTGCGGGGATACCGGGGACTGCCGGAGGGGCAGTCATTTCAAACGCGGGGCTTAAGGAGGAGTGGATATCCGGGATTCTTGAAGAGATTGAGGTCCTGCGGCTTGCCGATAATCAGGTGCAGAAAATCCACAGGCAGTATATAGATTTTAAATACAGGAACAGCGGGCTGGAGAACGTTTTAATATTGAGCATAACGCTGAACCTGAAGAAAGGCGATAAGAAAGAGATTCAGAAGAAGATTACGGAAAATATCAAAAAACGAATGGAAAGCCAGCCACTGGAGTATCCGTCGGCGGGGAGCGTGTTCAAGAATCCGACGGGGATGTTTGCGGGACAGATGATAGAAATGTGCGGGCTGAAGGGGTACGGCATAGGAGGGGCGCGCGTTTCGGAGAAGCATGCGAATTTTATTGTGAATGCGGGCGGGGCGAAGTCGCTGGATATTTACAGGCTGATAGGTTTTGTGAGGGAGAAGGTTAAAAAGGTGTATAATGTAGAGCTGGAGACGGAGATAAGGATGGTGGGGAGATTCTGAAAGAGTTTCTGGATTCCTGCCTACCATCCGCAGGGATGACAAAAAAAATGACAAGATGAGTAAAGAACCCCTCACCCGGACCCTCTCCCACTTCCCGACTTTCGGGATCCCGATTCTTCTTATCGGGACAAGGGAGAGGAGAAGCAGAGGGAGAGAGTGCTATGAATCGCACCGCTACTTCATCCTCACCGGATAAAACAATTGCCCGGCGACAAGCGATTTGGCGCCCTCGCATCCCGAAACTGCTCGGGTCGGCCACTCGCTGGGATTGCTGCGCCAGCTCGCAATCCCTGACTTCGCTCTCTTCAAATCCACGCCGGATAAAACAATTGCCCGGCGAGGATTTGAACCTCGAACATCGGCTCCAAAGGCCGGTGTGTTACCGTTACACTACCGGGCATAAACACTCTTATACTTCCTGGGTAACTCTCAAAACCTCGGAGATGGTGGTAAGCCCTTCTTTTATTTTTTCCGCCCCGTCCATTCTCAAGGTAACGAGGCCCTTTTTGAGCGCCAGCTTCTTTATCTCCGCAACCGATATTTTTTCGGAAATCATATTGCGCATTTCGTCATCTATGGCCAGCAATTCAAAAATGCCGTTTCTTCCGTAATATCCTTCATTGAAACATTTCTTGCATCCTTTTCCTTCCTTATATTTTATTCCATGAAGGTCCTTTTCATCAAGATACACTTCTTCCATCTGCTTTACAGACGGGTCCGTTTCTTCGGAACACTCGGGACAGTTGAGCCGTATGAGCCTCTGCGCCATGACTCCTACAAGAGAAGAAGCGATAAGGTACGGTTCAACACCCATGTCAATCAGCCTGATGACGGCGCTTGTTGAATCGTTCGTGTGAAGTGTGCTGAAGACAAGATGGCCGGTCAGCGACGCCTGTATGGCCATCTCTGCAGTTTCCCTGTCGCGTATCTCCCCTACCATGATGATATTCGGGTCATGCCTCAAGATTGACCTCAAGCCGTTTGCGAATGTCAAACCTACCTTGGGGTTTACCTGTATCTGGTTTATGCCTTCTATGTTGTATTCAACAGGGTCTTCAAGCGTGACTATGTTTATGCCCGGATTGTTTATTTTTGAGAGGGCGGCATAAAGCGTCGTGGTCTTGCCGCTTCCGGTGGGCCCGGTAAGAAGAAGTATACCGTGGTCCAGATGTATCAGCTCGTTAAATTTATCGTAGTTGTCTTTTGAAAAACCGAGTCCAGCGAGACTGAAAAGGAAGGTGCTTCTGTCCAGAAGCCGGAGCACGACGGACTCGCCGAAGAAAGTGGGGATTATGGAAACTCTTATGTCTATTTTTTTGCCGTCAACCTTTATTGACGTCCGGCCGTCCTGCGGAACGCGCTTTTCCGCAATGTCAAGGTTGGATATTATCTTAATCCTTGTCACTATGGCGGGATGGTATTTTCTCGGCAGAACGAATATGTCGTGCAAAACGCCGTCTATTCTGTACCTTACCTTGACATCCGACTCTCCGACCTGAATGTGTATGTCGCTCGCCCTCATGGATATCGCCCTGTAAAGAATCTGGTTGACAAGGCGTATGACCGGCGCCTTATTTGCAAGGTCAAGAAGATTCATGTTCTCAACGTCAATGTCCTCTTCCAGGTGCGCCATCTCTTCGGAGTTGAGGTCGTCAATGACCTTCTGCGAGGAGCTCGGATGGTAGTAATACTTGTCAAGGCAGTGCTGAATGCTTTCTGTGGAGGCAAGCGCAATTTTTATTTCCTTGTTTATCTTTGACCTGATTTCTCCTATATCGGTCTTCAGCAGGTCGTCGGTAACTACAATAATCTCTCCCTCCGCATTTTTCAGGGGAAGCAGGCAGTTTTTCTTTAGAAAGGAGAAAGGAAAGGAGGAAAGCAGTTCCGGGTCAACCATCTCTTCGGGATTTTCTATCCATAAAACAGATTTGTTTTCCATCTTACTTTGCATCCATGTTACCGAGAACTTTTTCTTTTTCCAGCTTCATCGCTTCCGCTTCCTCAAAGGAGGTCATAATGTGGGGAGTGATAAATATGAGCAGGTTGGTTTTCTGCGTTTTTTTGGAGGTTGATCTGAACAATTTTCCGATTCCAAACAGGCGGATATCTCCGAGGAAAGGAACTTTCTTAACGGTGTTTTCCGTATCGTCTCTTACAAGCCCGCCGAGAACTATTGTCTTTTTATTGGGAACTATAAGAGTTGTGTCCACGGAACGGTTCGCGGTAGTCGGAGTTTCCGCGCTGGAGCCTTCCACAAGTTTTGTCACTTCCTGGTGTATTGCAAGCCTGACGTATTTATCCTGGCTTATCTGGGGAGTAATTTTAAGAGTTATCCCCACATCTTTGTAATCATAGCTTTTTATCGTATCTCCGGTTGAACCTACGGTGGTGGAAACAAACCTTGTTTCCTTGAGGTAGGGAATATTTTCCGTAACTTTTATCTCGGCTTCATGGTTATCGGCGGTCATTATCTGGGGTGTGGACAGTATGTTGAAATGGGCGTCCTTGGCATAAAGATTAATCAGCGCGCCGACAGACAGAGGAAAAGTCAGGTCTCCCTTTATTATTCCTATGGAAAGTCCCTCGTGAGCGATACCGGTTGATACATAATTCTGCAAATCTCCGTAGTTGGTGCCAATCCCGCCGGTATACCTGCCGCCGTCAAACGTGTCCGATGCCGCCCATTCCACCCCTATCTTCTGCAGTGTTTCATACGAGACCTCCGCAATCAACGCTTCTATAAGAACCTGGCTTGTCAGGACGTCCAGCTCTTTTATTATGCTCTCAATATTGGTAAAGTCATCTGGCTCGGCGTTTATTATAAGAGAATTGGTGGCCGCCGAAGCGACTACCGAGGGCTGTACCGGCTGGGCCTCTCCCCTTTTTACGGCCTGCCTCGGCCTGGCGAGAAGAGTGGCGAGTGTCTTGGCAACGTCTTCCGCCTTGGCGTTTTCAAGCTTGTAGATTTTCAGCACTTCCCTGCCGGGAGGGCTGGCTACGTCAATCTTTGAAACGATGCTCTGTATCTTTGCAATGCTTGCGCCGGTATCGGAAATCACAAGAGTGTTCGTCCGGCTGTCCACCGTAATCTGCCCGCTTTTGGTTATATACGGGGCAAGAATCTGGGAAAGCACATCCGGAGGATAATGCTTCAGGGGAATTATCTGGATTATAAAATCATCCATTTTCTCTTTGGACACGGGCCCGACGTTGATTTCCCTCACCCGCACTCTGGCTTCGGCCGAAGGTATTATGTTTGATATTGAACCTTCACTGACGACTGAAAACCCGTAGAGGTTGAGGATGGACTTGAAGATGGAATCTATTTCCTCTGAAGGAACGGACTTGTTGGAATAGATTGTTATACTCCCCTTGACATTGGGGTCTATTACATAGTTTTCTTTTGTGAATTCCCCGACAAATTTTATAAACGTTCTAATATCTACGTTATTGAAGTTAAGAACGAAATCGCGGGAAAAACACACATAGTTAAAACAAAAAAACAACGCGCCTATAATTAAAAGAATTTTTTTCATCGTAGGATTTTAGAAACATCATCTGCACTACCTGACAAATTTATAATCCAGCGCCGCCGCCCTGCTGTCCTTCGGCGCCGGAAGCCTGCCTGCTGCGTATAGAATCCATCGCTTTGACCAGCTCCGACCTGACTCCTTCATCCTTCTCCACCCTCAAACGCTCCATCAGCTTCATCAGCATATCATCGCTTCTGTCGCGCTGGGCAATAGTCTTGATTGC
>CAZAMK010000090.1:0-5344 GCA_964486345.1 uncultured bacterium | reverse complement strand
GGTGACGGTATCGGGGATGTTCTTGGTGCCCACAATATACCCTATACAGCCGCGAAGTTCGCTTCCTTCTTTCAACGTGACAAACACCCCTCTCTTTTCCTGCAAAACAGAATCGTCTGCCGCAATTGAAGGCATTTCTTTGCCTGAAAGATAGCAGACAAGCGTTTCTCTCGCAATCCCGAGCAATTTTTCTTTCTGCTGTTCCGTCAACATTCTGTCTTTATGTTTTTACTTATCACTATCCACTTACCACTATTCACTGTCTTTGGAGTAGCGAGGGGGGGATTGTGCTTGCAAAATACGCCGCACGGTATCCGCTTTCAAAACTAAGAGACTTTAGTCGGCTTGAACCATTGTTCAAACCCCTCCCCTCCTTGAAAAACAGTAGCGAGGGGGGGATTTGAACCCCCGACATACCGGGTATGAGCCGGCTGCTCTGCCAGCTGAGCTACCCCGCCATTACTAATGAAAACGAACCGGTACATTTTACAACTTAAGCATATACTCCGCAAGTTTTCTGAAAGCTATTGAACGGTGGCTTAACCTGTTTTTTTCTTCGGCTGACAACTCCGCAAATGTCATGCCCGCACCTTCAATCTCAAATATGGGGTCGTATCCGAATCCGTTTGCACCCCTCGGGTTAAACGTTATAAACCCTTCAACTTCTCCGGTGAACGTAATTCTACCTGACGGACACAACAACACTATTACAGTCACGAATTTCGCTTTTCTGTCTGCGGTATCTTTAAAAGATGCCAGCATCCCGAGCAGTTTTTCTATATTCTCCGCATCGCCGCCGCCGGCAAACCTTGCCGAAAAAACTCCCGGCAGGCCGTTCAACTTTTCAACCGATAGCCCTGAATCCTCTCCAACAACAAATTCGCCGCCTGTGATTTTCTTAAGGCAATCCGCTTTAATAAATGCGTTTTCTTCAAAGGTTTTTCCCGTCTCTTTGGGAAATGCAATATCCGGCGGGCACGATTTTATTATAATGCCCGTTCCCTGAAGTATATAACGCACCTCGCGAAGTTTATTCGCATTCTTAGTGGCCAAGTAAAAATTCAATTTCATCCTTTAAAACCCTCTTCTGAACTTCTATAATGTCTTTTATGCCTTTATCAGCAAGTTTCAGCAGTTCTGCAAGCTCTTCCTGCGAGAAGGGATACCCTTCAGCGGTGCCCTGTATCTCAACAAACTCTCCGCCGCTTGTCATGGCGACGTTAAAATCAACGCTCGCCTCCGAATCCTCCGAATAATCAAGGTCCAGAACTTTATTGCCGTAAACAATGCCTGCGCTGACAGCCGCAAGGTAATCTCGCAGAAGGGGAAGTCTGATTAAGCGCGCCTTTTTCAATTTGGAAAGCCCTTCAACGAGAGCGACAAACCCGCCTGTCACGGCCGCCGCCCTTGTGCCTCCGTCCGCCTGAATAACGTCGCAGTCAATCCATAAGGTTCTTTCCCCTATCTTTTTCACGTCAAGCACTCCTCTCAAAGACCTGCCTATCATCCTCTGAATTTCCTGGCTTCTGCCTGTAAGATTTGAACTCCTCGGCACTCTTTCGCTCGTTGATGACGGGAGGAGCGCATACTCGGCCGTCAGCCAACCGCTATCAGTTCCCTTCAAAAAGGGAGGCACTCTGTCTTCAGCGTTCACCGAACATACAACCTTCGTATCCCCCATCTCTATCAGGCATGAGCCCAGCGCATACTTTATGAAACTCTTTGTTATTTTCATTTCCCTTATCTGGTCAAACGCCCTGCCCGCTCTTCTTTTTATTTCCATGTTATTTTCCTTTCTCCCGTGTTTGCAACCAGTGAATAATGAATTGCAGCTGTGACATTTATTCCACTAAAAACCGTGCGATAAATCGCACCGCTACATTAAGTTGGACTACAGAAAAAGCGGATATGCAGTTAGATAAAAAGAAAAATCGTCTTCATCGGCCGATATCTTCAGGTGCATCTCCCAGCAGTGAAGCTTTCTCCATACATCAAGCCTCTTTCTGGAAAAACCGCCTGCTTCAATGTCGTACTGCGCTCCTATGCTGTAGCGCCAGTTCTCATTTACCGAGTGGCCAAACCTTGCTTCAATCCCTGATATGCCTCCTTCTTCATCATACCTGTTTCCGACTGAACAGCTGTACTTTCCGAAATCCGCAACTATATCATTCACGCCGAACCTGTACTTCCCTTCGGAGAAGTTAAATTCATTCTGCCCCTCTATATAAAGACATTGGCTTATTCTGGCATCGTATTTCAAAAAGGTGCCGTCAAACGCACCCTTCTCAATGTCATAAATGTTTTCTACGGACACCCTGCCGAGATATTGCGTCTTCCCGTGAAAAAACCAATCCAGTCCGAGATTCACAAACTTCCCGTCGTTTAACCTCTCAAGGTTGTCAAAATACTCAATTTCTCCCGCTTCATAATCAAGCCCGCGGTAAAGAAACGATAGAGAAGGCGAAAAATATCCCGTGTATCCTTCATTCTCTTTTCTCATTGTCGCGGATACTTTTACCCCCGCCTCGCGCATAAAATTGAATTTGTCCTCTGACGAGCCGGAGTAATTGACGCCGGCCGCCGATATGTAAGGAGAAAAAGAAAAAGGCCCCGTTGACGAAGATACAGAAATTTTAATTCTGTCCGAAGCCCTCAAACACTCCTCTTCATCTTTATGAAAATTCGTCAGGCGTAAATCATTCTCAATAAAGAAAGGCAAATTCCCCATGCGCAAAAACGGCGTATAAAACCTTGCCTCGGGAATCTTTTCAACATTGAGAAAATCCTCGCCCGCGGAATTCCGGAAGTTCACATTGAAAATCCCAGCCGTGAAATTATGGGTTGCCGACAGATAGTTGTATGACTTTGATTTTGCGTCATAGTCGTCATTAAAAAAATCGTAAAAAAAGTCCCGGTTGTCCATGAATCTCCAGTCAAGAATCAGATTTCCCGCGCCGGAACAGGAACTGTAATTTTTACTGAACTCCGCGATTATCCCCGGCTCAAGCCCTGCATCATCCCATCTCTTATAAAGAAACCCCTCAAGCCTGTATCTGTTCTCGCGGGAAGACGCCCTCATACCTGCGCCTATCCCCTCGGCACCAAGAGAAATCCTTTCCTTGACTACGGTGTCGGTCTCGTCGGCGGCCCTGTGTGTGAAAAAAGCGTCAACAGTCCTGCCCACTCTCGTACTGTAGCCCGGAATAACGCCGAAGGGCGGCTCTTTTGTCCGCGCGTCAATCGTAAATTCGGGAAGGTACAGAAGAGTGTATTTCTCTCCGAATACAAACCGGAGCTTTTCCGCGCGCAGGTAGTCTCCCGGGACATATTCCATCTTCTCCGCTGAAATCCTGTAGTGCGGCTTTTCCTCAAGATCGCAAGTCGTTATATACCCGTTTTTCAGAATTATAATTCCCTCTTTCTTTTCAACCTTCTCTGCTTTGCCGTACACAGGAGGCGCTCTAAAGGATGAGTTCAGCAGAATCCCCGTTTCGCTGTTCAGGTTATGCGTAATGTAATCGGCGGTAAAAGTCCCTTCGGGAGTTTCAACATACACCGGGCCTTCAGCCGAAATATCCCCCGTGATTCTGTTAAACACGGCCTTTTCACAGATCAGAGTTGTATCGCCAAAGGATATTTTTACATTGCCGCCGAGAATTATTTCCTCTGATTCTCCCGCTTTATTGAATTTTACATTAAAAGTATCGGAACTGTAATACACGGGCGCTTCTTCCGCAAACGCGAGACCGCAGAACAGAAGAAAAAGAGGAAAAACCTTTTTTACTCTTATAGCCATATATCCTTTCTGAATTCGCCGGCATCTTCGCACGTGAAATTTCACACTCCGATTACGGCGTATCCCAGATAATCTTCAAATGCCTCTATGACCGGCTCCGCAACATAGGCAGGAACAACGCTCGTATGGTGGCGGTGCCCCAGATATCCGATAGTCTGCAGGACATCCTGCAAATCGGGGATTTCAGCAACGCCCGCGCATCCGAAGAAATCAGAGGGTACGGGGTCGTCGGTAAATCGCCCTTCCCCTATATAAAACTCCATCTCCCCGTCAACAGTGAGCATGCTTCCGAAAGTCAAAGGGCCTGAAGCAATCCTGCCTGCATTACAGCCGAATCCACAACCCTGCCCCACGCTGTTTGCAAGTATTGCATGGTCGGTAATTTTTCCCTTGCATTTCATCATAGATTGAGGCACGGGACCGCAGTGGAACAGGATGCACTTATCCTCTTCATCGCCGTAATTGTTGTTCCAGTCAAGGCAGGTTGCAACGCTTCCGGCCGCCCTGCTTAAAGCAAACATTGTAACGGCATTCCCTATGTCAACCTCACAGGCGGCAGGGATAAGCCTGTTGTTTATCTCGCTAAGTACAACGCAGGGAGAGATCCCCAGTACTTCCTGCATCTCCATCCAGCAACGCACGGCAATTGCGTCAAAGCCGTACTCTGCAATCATGTCATCCAGAACCACGGCAAGCCTGACTATTTTTTCAAAGGATTTTTTGGGAACGCCTGTCCACCCGGAATAATTACCGAGAACTTTCGCTTTAGAGGCGACTTTTTTCTCCGAGGTTTTCAGGGCATCCATTTTTGCAAATATGGAAGAAAGGTCAAATGTCTCGGTGTTTATGCCGTTCTTCTGCAATGCCAGTTCATCAATACGTACGGTTTTAAAAGCCGTCGTTCTCGCGCCTATGGCTCCCACAGTCATCCTTTTCATTCCGTTTACCACCCTGCAAATACGGTCAAAACGGTCAATATTTCCGGCAAATGCGTGCGATTTCGGATGGACTGTGTGCGGCTTCAACGCGGTAAATGGAATTCCGTACTGGCAGAAGACATCCATGATTGAAAATTTGCCGCAGAAGGAATCTCTCCGAAGTTCCGGCCGCATTTTATCCAGTTCATCGGGATACGCCTGAATCAATATGGGAACTCCCGCTTCCTTAAGCGCCTCAACCGCACCGTTTTCATCTCCGAAGTTGGGCAGAGACAAAATGACTCCTCCGAACTTTCCGCGGTTTTTTCTTAGAAATTCAGCATATGTCCTTCCTTCCTGAACTGTCTCAACGGCGCCGAAACGCGTCGTCTTTTCATCAGGCATAATAATTTTATGCCCCATGCCTTTCAACGTTTCAGATAATTCTTTGCGTGCGGACGCCATCAGCGATGAGGGGAAAAATCCCCTGTTTCCGAAAAACAGCGCAAATGTCGTTTTCTCAATTCCCATAGCAATATCTCCTTTGCCCAGTGTCCTTTGAAAAGCGTGAAATGTGAAACGACGCTTTTTGTCGTCTCTGCATGTTTTAGGCAGGGATCTATAATAATTC
>CAZAMK010000089.1:0-5429 GCA_964486345.1 uncultured bacterium | reverse complement strand
GCCCTTATTTAACGCATTAATGCTAAATACAACCAATACCAGAATGAACATAAAACGTATCATCAGCCATGTAAACTGCTTGATACCTTTATCAAAACTGCTTGCAACTGTTATTGTGGCCAATTTCCTTGATATCTCGCCAAATTGGGTGAAAAGCCCGGTTTTAACAACAACTCCAAGACCTGTGCCGCTTATAACGCTTGAGCCCATAAATGCAATATTAGCCAGTTCTGCAGGAGAAGGCTTTGCAAAAACCGTAACTTCAGATGTTTTCTCAACGGGAAAAGATTCTCCAGTGAGAGACGCTTGATTAACAAATAAATCTTTACATGAAATAATTCGCAAATCAGCAGGAATCATATCTCCTGCTGACAAATTAACGATGTCTCCGGGGACTATTTCTCTCATGTCAATTTCTTTGGGTCTGCCGTTTCTATGAACGGCGGCGGTGGTCCGTACCATTTCTCTTAACTTGTCGGCCTCTCTATCCGCACGGTATTCCTGAATAAATGAAAGAAAAACGCTGATAAACGCCATGATAATAACCAGAATGGCGCTTATTTCCTGACCGAAAAAAAGTGAAAAACCGGCGATAATAAAAAGGACAATGACCAGCGGGTTTAGAAATCTAATGAGAATCTGAAGTACAATGGTGCGTTTCTTTTTCCTGGCAGGTTCGTTAAAGCCGTATTCCTCCAATCTCTTTTCGGCTTCCTGTTCCTGCAAACCATTAAGAGATGTTTTGAATTTCTCAAAAAGGTCTTTCAGCGGGCACGCGATATAATCAAAATCCCAGTTTTGCTTTCTAATATTTTCATTCATCGCTTTATACTACCTCACTTCATCGTATAGGGACAATTCCCTTGCAATCAGTTTTGAAGTTATCTGTTCAGTATATTATTCCGGCATCCGCAATCCCCCGGCATGTTTATTCCGTTATGGCTCAATTTTTGTGTTTATTTGATTAAAGAGCCTCTGAAGACGCAGACTACGGCGGCAAGGATGAAAACGGCAGCCCAGATGTATTCCTGTTTTAGCCCCTGCTTCATATAGAAAACGGAAAAGGGAATGAATACGGTTAAGGTTATAACCTCCTGCATGATTTTCAACTGCCCGAGGTTCATTACCTGATATCCCATTCGGTTTGCCGGAACCTGAATCAGATACTCAAAAAGCGCAATTCCCCAGCTTGCTAACGCCGCAATTATCCACGGCTTATTGTTAAAGTTCTTCAGATGTCCGTACCAGGCGAAGGTCATAAAAATGTTACTGCATGCAAGCATTCCCGCCGTTATCAGTATCTTGTGATGCATGTTTTGTCTGATCTCCTTGGATGTTTAAATGGAAACCTGCTTCCGGTTATACTATGGTTATACAATGGATATACGGTAGATATACGATTGTTTAACGCAAACAATACTTCTTCTTGTTTGTATATATCGGGAGCAAAGCTTCCGTATAACTATTGTATATTCTTTTGCCTCGCTCAATAGAATCTCTTATCGGGTTTTTGCTCCCATTCTTTGAAAGGAGAGAGACACTCTTCTCTGTCTATCTGCTTTTTCACCAGCAGTTTTTTATCATTCCTTATATTTATAACTCTGTAAAACCGACTGTCGTCAAATCCTATTCTTTCGGCATCTTTTTTCGTACAGCCGTAGTAGAGCTTCCTTATCCTGGACCAGAGTATCGCCGACATGCACATGGGGCAGGGCTCGCAGGTAGAATAGATTGCACAGCCGGAAAGGTCAAACCTGCCGAGTATTCCGGAAGCTTTCCTTATGGCAAGTATCTCTGCGTGTGCGGAAGGGTCGTTAGTTTTCAAAACACAGTTATGCGCTTTTGAAATAAGTTTCCCACCTTTTACGACTACCGCTCCGAAAGGGCCTCCTTCGTTTTTTCTTGCGCCCGAAAAAGCCTCATCAACCGCCATTTTCATCCATTTGTTCATTTTCATATTTTACCGTTTTTTACGGAAACCGGCAAAACTTACGGCTTTAAATTTAGCGTATTATTTGAGCAGTTTCAATTTATAAAATATAATTATGCTATGAAATCCGGAATAACAACGGCCGAAGCGATACACAACGCGTGGAAGCTAAGAACGGTAATTCCCGCATTTAACGTTCCGTACATGCCTATGATGGAACCTCTGGCAAGGGCGATAAAAGATACCCGCATTTTCGGACTGATAGAGGTTGCGCGTTTAGAATGGATAAAATTCAGAGCGGAGAGTCCTTCGGCGGTTTATAAAGAGTTTATTTCCCTGGCGGGAAACGAGCCGTGTATAAGATTGCATTTAGATCATGTGCCGGTTATTGACGAAGACGGGAAAAGGGTGGATTATATGAGTATTATAAACGAAGCCCTTGCCCTCGGATACCAGTCCGTCATGATTGACGGTTCCCGCCTTTCTCTCGCAGAGAATATCTCCGCAGTAAAAAACGTGGTTTCTGCGGCTCACAGATACGGCATACCCGTTGAAGCAGAGCTTGGCGCCGTTTTAGGCCATGAAGCCGGGCCTGCCCTTGATTACGAGGAAATTTTTACGTCCGGAAAAGGATTTACCGATACCGATGAAGCGCGCCGTTTTGTTGAGGAAACTAAGATTGACTGGCTGTCGGTAGCGGCAGGCAACATACACGGCGCCATAGAATCTTCATTGAAAAACAGTAAAAAACCGGAAGCGCGTCTGAATATCAGGCATATAGAAAAAGTTGAGTCGGCGGTAAACATCCCTCTGGTTCTGCACGGGGGAACGGGCATAAAAAAAGAGTTTATAAGAGAAGGGATAAAAGCCGGAATTACCAAGATAAATATAGGGACGGCTGTGCGCAAACCATATGAAAACGGCATAGGCAGGTCTCTGAAATTTGCGCAGGAAGAAGTTTATAGGGCGGCCGTCCATGTTATTACGGATGAGCTCGGCATACGGGATTCCGCCGCTAAAATCTGCGGCAACGTTAAATAACGGAGGTTGTGATGGAAAACAAGGCGCTTTGTCTGGGTATCATAGTCGGGGATTTTCTCGGGAAACCGATAGAAAACATTCCTGAAAGAGGGAAACTAACGTTAACAGAACGGACGGACTTGCATGTGGGCGGATGCGCCTCCAATACGGGGGTAGTATTAAGAAAGCTCGGCACAGAAGTCTCACTCATCGGGAAAGTCGGAGACGACAACCTCGGCAGGTTCGTCATCAACAAGCTTAAGGAAGAACGACTAGACGTAGAAGGGATTAAAATGAGCAGGGACAAAACAACATCGGGAACGATTGTCCTTATTCACTCTGACGGAGAACGCTCCTTTATACACTCAACGGGAGCAAACGGAGACCTTAAGCTGGAAGACATAGATTTCGGTCGCATGAAAAATTTCCCTCTTCTGCATATAGCCGGCACATTCCTCATGCCCGGCTTTGACGGGAAACCTCTTGCGGAAACTTTCAGGAGAGCAAAAAGTCTGGGGCTTATAACCTGTTTTGACACCGCATGGGATGCCAAAGGCAGATGGATGGAACTGGTTGAAGAATCACTGCCGTACGTTGACTACTTCCTTCCGAGCATAGAAGAGGCGAAAATGATAACGGGGAAAGAGCGCCCTGAAGACATTGCGGCATTTCTTATGGAAAAGGGAGTTAAGAACGTGGGGCTAAAGATGGGCAAGGACGGGGCTTTCATATGCAGTGAAAAAAAAGAATCAGTCAGGTTCAGCGCCCTTGATATTGAAGTAGTGGACACGACCGGATGCGGCGATGCTTTCGCCGCAGGGTTTATCGCAGGCATAATCAGAGGATTCTCCTTTGAAAAATGCGGGATGCTGGGCAATCTCACGGGCGCTAAAATTGCCACCGCAATAGGCACGACGGCTGGTGTCGCATCTTATGACGACCTTATGGAATTCGGGAGAAAACACGGTTACAGATTTTAGAACCAAAAATGGAGACCGTAATAGCCCAGTTCAGTTTGTTGATACTTGTCGTACTCGCGGTGTCTCTTATTATGAGGCTGTTGAAACAGCCTCTGATTATCGGCTACATAATAGCCGGAATTATCTCGGGACCATTTTTTTTCAATATTCTGCATGACATTGAAATTTTCAACGTATTTTCGCAGTTCGGCATATCCTTTCTGCTTTTTCTCGTCGGTATCAATCTTTCCCCGAGAGTTATTAAGGACGTGGGAAAGATAGCCGCCGTCACAGGCATCGGGCAGATTGTTTTCACGTCAATTATCGGATATCTTGTCGCCGTACTGTTCGGATTTCCCCCTCTGACATCGCTCTATATCGCAGTGGCGCTTACCTTTTCTTCAACAATCATCATAATGAAGCTCCTCTCCGATAAAGACGACATAGAAAAGCTATACGGAAGGATTTCCATAGGATTTCTTCTTGTACAGGACTTTGCCGCCATGCTCGCCCTCATGCTTATATCATCACTGGAAAAGGAGGGAGCTCCGGGAATTGTGATACTGTTTACTTTTGCCAAGGGCCTGGCTTTAATTGCGGTATTTGCACTATTCACAAAGTTTATTCTGCTCAAAATCACAGATTTCCTTGTGGAATCGCAGGAATTCCTGTTCATTTTTGTTGTTGTATGGGGGCTGGGACTGGCTTTCCTGTTCCAGCATGCGGGGCTTTCCATGGAAATCGGCGCTTTGGTTGCCGGCGTAATGCTTTCTGCGGCAACATACAGCTACGCAATAGCGTCAAAACTTAAGGTGTTGAGGGATTTTTTCATTATTTTCTTTTTCGTAATTCTCGGCAGTCAGCTTGCATTCGGACAGAGCCCGGAGTTCATCCTGCCTGCCGTCATCTTCTCTCTCTTTATCCTTGTTGGAAACCCTTTGATAGTTATGATTCTCATGGGTGTTTTCAGGTACAGCAAAAGAACGGGGTTCCATGCAGGCCTTACCGTGGCGCAGATTTCAGAATTTTCCTTAATTCTCATCACCATGGGCGTGAAAGCCGGACACATTCCGGAAAGCATTTTGTCTCTTGTTACGCTTGTAGGGATTATAACGATAGCGGGTTCAACATACATGGTTCTTTACTCTGACAGGATATATCCGCTTCTTTCAAAATACCTGGCGATTTTTGAGAGAAAGGATGTTGTGGAACGCGAACTTCTTGCAAATAATTTTTCGCACTTTCTCATCGGGTACAACCGGACGGGGTTTGCCGTCCTAAAAAGTTTTGAAAAACTTTATTCCGAGTTCCTTGTCATTGACTTCAACCCGGAAATTATCAGAATAATGAAGAAGAAAAAAATCAATTGTATATACGGGGACGCCGATGACATTGAGCTCATGGAAGCGCTGAAAATCCATAAGGCGTCAATTGTCGTATCAACAGTGCCCGAGTTGTCCACGAACATGATGCTTTTGAAAATGATACGCGGGAAGAATGAAAAAACGGTCGTTATCCTT
>CAZAMK010000088.1:0-5468 GCA_964486345.1 uncultured bacterium | reverse complement strand
GAAACACGGACCACGAATCCCTATGTTTTAGAGGAGTTATGCATGGAGAAAAAAAAGATTGAAAAACAGCTGTCCCTTCCCTTGTCCAACGCCATACAGATGAGCGTCAGAAACCTCAAGATAAGATTCGGAAGGTCCATAATCATCACGATGTCCATACTTCTGGGGATAGCGTTTCTGATGTCCGTCCTTGCAGGCAACGTACTGACCAACAGCCTCATAAAAAATGGCCCCGAGGAAATAAAGGTTCTTCTTCTGTCAAACATTGAAGAGGTGCGGACAAAACAGGGATGGCTTGCTTCTCTCTCCCTGCTTGTATGCACCGTAGGCATTATAAATGCAATGCTTATGTCGGTTACGGAAAGGTCCCGCGAAATAGGAACCATGAAGTGTCTCGGAGCGCTTGATAAGTTTATTGTGGAGCTTTTTCCGCTGGAGTCCATTGCGCACGGCATGGTCGGCTCTGTTGCGGGGAGCATAGTGGGAATGGTTACAATGACCGTTGTTTACCTGGTCCAGTACGGCGGCTTGATAATGAGAATTTTTCCTGTCGGGGAGATGATAGGATACATGCTTTTGACAATACTGCTCGGAACTTTCCTTGCAGTGGTGGGTGCACTGTACCCCGCTTACGTTTCGGCAAGGATGGAACCGGCGGAAGCAATAAGAAGAGAAGTGTAGTTTGAAAATGTTAAAAATAGCTATACTGTAGATATACAATAGTTATACAATTGTATAGCGCAAACAAAGTTTGCATATATCTGGGGAACGTAAGTTCCCAATCTAATATGGATGTTGTCAAAACGGGGAGAACTACAATGCCAAAGGAAGCAATCGTAAGAACAATCGGCGTCAAAAAAAGTTTTATGCTGGGAAAAGTGCCTCTGCATGTGCTGAAAGGCATTGATATTGAAATCCTTAAGGGTGAGTACATTTCCATAATGGGCCCTTCCGGCAGCGGAAAAACTACGCTATTCAACATGATAGGCGGGCTTGACAAGCCTTCCGAAGGGAAGGTTTACATTGACGAGGTTGACATTGCACAGCTTGACGCGTACGAGCTTGCATGGCTCCGGTGCAGGAAGATAGGATACATTTTCCAGTCTTTCAACCTGATACCTGTTATGACCGCACTTGAGAACGTCATGCTGCCGATGATATTTGCGGGGCTGACCACGGATGAATCCAGAGACAAGGCAAAGGGCCTTCTTGAAACGGTCGGACTCGGCCAGAGGTTGCATCACAAACCGTTTGAGCTCTCGGGCGGACAACAGCAAAGAGTTGCCATTGCCAGAGCACTTGCCAACGACCCTGCAATCGTCCTTGCCGATGAACCCACAGGCAATCTTGACCTGAAGACAGGCAAAGAGATTATAAACCTGTTGAGAGAGATGAACAAAGAAAAAAGCGTGAGTATAATAACTGCAACGCATGACCTTAAGATGCTTGACGTTTCGGACCGCGTCATCTGGTTGAGAGACGGGACGATTGAACGGGTTGAGGACAGGGAGAATATAAACATTAAGGTGGGAGAGGTCTCCTGACCTCGAAATAATCGGCATCAGGAGATGCCTCCCACAGGCATTGTTTCCCCGCCTTGCTCTCCGGCGAATTAAATCTGTTATTGGTCACACGACGGCTGAACCCAGAATTGAAAACATTGCGCTCCTCAAACAGACGCCCGCTGAAGAAACCGCCCGTTTGTTCCCATAAAAATGAAAGTTATGAAGAAAAAAATAGGGGTTATAGGCTGTGGAAATATGGGGTCGGTGCTGGCAGAGGGCATTATATCAGCCGAACGTTACAAGGTATATGTTTCGGATATCAGAAAAGAGAAGCTAAAAAAAACGGTGAAACTTGGAGCACAGCCCGCTTGCAACACAGAACTTGCTAAAAATTCAGATGTAATAATACTTGCCGTAAAGCCTGACAAGGTCGGTGAAACGCTTGAAGAGATAAAAGATTTTCTGACCCCTTCAAAAATCCTGCTGTCTATAGCCGCGGGAATATCAACCTCTGCGATTGAAAAACACATCGGCAAAAAAATCCCCGTTGTCAGACTTATGCCTAACGTGAATGTCAGGGTTAAGGCAGGGCTTCTGCCTTACTGTACAGGGAAATATGCCGCCGGCTGCGGAAAACTGACCGAGCAGATTTTTTCATCGATGGGCATTGTTTTTAAACTGCCGGAGAACAAATTTGACTCCGTTACAGCCCTTTCCGGAAGCGGTCCCGGCTTCCTTTTCTACATAGCGGAAAACATAAGCAGAATCTGCATAGAAAAAGGATTTACGGATAAGCAGTCGCTGGCAATTACGACATATCTTTTATACGGAGCGGGGAAAATGCTTGTTGAAACAGGGATTCCGCCGAAAACGCTGAAACAGATGGTAACTTCCCCCGGAGGCACAACGCTCGCGGGTTTGAACGTCTTTAAGCAGAAAAATTTTCCGCAGATTCTGAAAAAGGTTATTGACAGTGCCGAAAAACGCAGTAAGGAACTCAATAAATGAAAAAGATCGGTCTTATAGGTTACGGAGTTGTCGGAAGGGCATTTGAAAATGTTTTCAAAGGCAAAGCGAAGATTTTCATCTATGATAGGTTTATTCCGCAGTATTCCGACCTGAAAACCGTAATTTGCAACTGCCCCATAGTTTTTGCCGCAGTCCCCTCCCCGATGAAAGAAAACGGGAGTATAGACCTGTCCTGCGTAAAAGATGTGCTTTCGGAGATTTCCGGCACAGGCATTCCCGTAAAGAAATTGCCCATTGTAGTTCTGCGTTCAACCATCGTTCCCGGTACAACAAGAGATTTGCAGAAAAAACATCCTTCGCTGAAGCTGGTCTTCAATCCGGAATTCCTTTCTGAAAGAAACAGCCTTGCGGATATGGAAAGGACCGACAGAATAATAATCGGCGGGCCGCTGAAATACTGCAAGAAGGTGGAAGAGCTTTACAGGATTGTTTTCCCGCAGGGAAGGTATATAATCACCGATACTACTACGGCGGAAATGATAAAGTATGCCGCCAACGTCACGCTTGCAGGGCAGGTCATGATTGCAAATGAGCTCTTCCAGATATGCAGAAAACTGCATCTTGACTGGGCCTTTATCAGGAATGCCGTCATCCTTGACCCTTTAATCGGCGGGAACAACAAGGTTCCCGGCCCTGACGGCGACTTGGGCTTCGGCGGAAAATGTTTGCCCAAAGACCTGAACGCTTTAATCCATCTTGCAAAAAGTCTTGGGTACGAACCTCAACTTTTGAATCAGATATGGAAATCCAACCTTCTGGTAAGGAAAAACAGGGACTGGGAGGTTATAAGCGGCGCAACATCCTTTAAAAAACCGGGAACAGGGATCAGGGACTCGGGAATCGGGACTAGGGGAAAACAAAAGAATAACAGCATTTAACTAATCCTGAAATCCGGAACACGAATCCCAGCATTTAAGAAACTGGGTTTGGGACTCGGGATCAGGAAAAATCCCCCCATGCCCTCCTTTTGCACCTGTCCGCCAAAGTTTTAGTGGCGGAAAGGGGGGATTAAGAGGGGATTTCTAAAAGCATTAAGTATTTTGCGAATCCCGGAACACGAATCCCAAAAAAAGGTTTAGGGTTTCAACAAGGAGACTCTATGGGCGAATTTGAAAAAGTGATGGAGGCGGTTGATTTTATCAGGGGAAAAACCTCCGTTATTCCCGAAACTGGCATAATTCTCGGCACCGGCCTTGATAAACTTGCCGAAAAGATAAAAGAAGCCGTTGTTATCCCATATGAAAAGATACCGCATTTCCCGGTTTCAACGCTTGAATCCCACCCAGGCAATCTTGTCATGGGAAAGATAGGCGGCAAAGCCGTTGTTGCTATGCAGGGCAGGTTCCACATCTACGAAGGTTACTCGGCTCTGCAGATAGCTTTCCCCATAAGAGTGCTCAAGCTGCTGGGCATAAACACCCTTCTGGAATCTAATGCCGCCGGCGGTCTAAATCCCCTTTTTGAGAGAGGAGATATGGCAGTCATAACCGACCAGATTAACCTCATGGGACATAATCCCCTTGTGGGGCATAATGACGAACGCTTCGGCCACAGATTTCCCGATATGAGCGGGATTTATGACGCTCAACTCATAAAAAAGTCCGAAGAGATAGCTCTTGAGGAACGGATACCCCTGAAGAAAGGAATTCTTGCGGGATTGACGGGTCCCAGTCTTGAAACGAGGGCGGAATACAGGTTCCTGCGGCTTATAGGCGCTGATATGGTTTGCATGTCCACAGTCCCGGAGGCCATTGCAGCGGTACATCTCGGGTTAAAAGTCTTTGGCGTATCCGTAATAACGGATATGTGCCTTCCTGATGCGTTGGTTCCCGTTTCAATAGACGAAATTATCAGAATAGCCAACACCGCCGAGCCGAAATTGACAAGGTTAATAGAAAATATTATAATAAGCAGTAAACGTTAAGCCTTGTACGATAGCAGTAATTAGATGACAGAATCTCCGTAATCAATCATATTTAATAGATGACAAAAAAGAAAATACAGGTGAAAAAGAAAAAAACGGAAGAAAAAAGGACCATTAGATGCCGCAATTGCTTTATGGTTGACAGTTACACGGCGGAAGAGAAAAAGTGCAGGCACTGCGGAACTGTTATATATGAGATAGATGCCGTATAACTGCAAAAAAGGCATTAAAGTACGCCATTTCTATTTTAGGTTTTTTATTGCTCTATTTTGCAGGAGGGGGGTGAGTTTTTTTAATGAGAAGAAATCCCGATTTTGAACGAATATTCAGGCAGTTTAAAAGGGACGTGGAGAGAGAAGGGATAATCAGAGAAGTCAAAGAAAAAGAGTTCTACGAGAAACCCAGCCAGATACGGAGAAGGAGGAAAGTCAGAAAACAGAGACGGTATACGGCAAGGTAATTAAATGTTCTCTAAAAATCCTTCTATATACACCCTTTCTTTTAATTCCAGCGTTGATTATACATTCTATCTTCCCCGTATCAGCTTCGGCGATATCAACAGGATAGACGAAACCCGCGCGGATGCTGGCGGCAAGGGATTGAACGTTGCGAGAATGCTCACCGTGCTTGGCTGTAATGCCGAGGCGCTTACTTTCCTCGGCGGAAGCAACGGCGATATCTTAAAAAACTTCCTTTCGGCCGAAGGTGTCAAATACCGGCATGTAAATACCGCCGGCAATACACGGTCCATATTCAACTTTATATCCGGCGCAACAACATTGAGGTTTAATGAAAAAGGCCCTGTCATATCCGGAAAGGAAAAGAAGGAATTCCTTGCCCTCGTTGATTCCCTTAGCTTCAAAAAAAGCGGCATACTTTCCATATCCGGCAGTCTGCCTCCCGGGATAAAAAAGGATGCATACAGGCGGATAATTGAAAAGGCGCGAAGGAAAGGCGCGGCGGTTGCGCTGGACGCCGACGGAGATACCCTGAAAGAGGGGATTAAAGGG
>CAZAMK010000087.1:4149-5485 GCA_964486345.1 uncultured bacterium | reverse complement strand
GTAGTATAATTTAAATCGTCAGCAAAAATATAGAAATTAAATATATGCCGAAGTGTATGGCGGAGCCGAGGCCCGTTTGTGCCCGGATTCGCACTCTTAGAGCTGTCGGGGCCGAGACCGTGCGTAGTGTTTCTCAATAGCACAACTGTCCGGCGTAGCAAATGTAGTATAATTTAAATCGTCAGCAAAAATATAGAAATTAAATATATGCCGAAGTGGCGGAACTGGCAGACGCGCTAGGTTCAGGACCTAGTGGTGGCAACACCTTTGGGGTTCGACTCCCCACTTCGGCACTACTCTTCTATGATAGGGGAGGCGAAGAGAGCGAAGTCAGGGATTGCGAGCTGGCGCAGCAATCCCAGCGAATGGCCGACCCGAGCAGTAGTGGGATGCGAGGGCGCCGACTCCCCACTTCGGCACCACTTTTCTTTTTCCCCTCTCCCCGTTGGGGAGAGGGAAGCAGGGTGAGGGGGGATTTCACACCATGATAAAAAAAATTAAATTTTTGTGCAATCCGCAGGTGATATACGGAGAGAATTCCGTTTCCCAACTGCCTGAAGTAATAAAATCTTTGGGAGGCAAAAACCTCCTGCTTGTTGTGGATAAAAACTTCGCGGAAACAAATGTTTTCGCCGGCATAAAAAAACAACTGAAAGAGCAGGGCATTGCTTTTTCCGTTTTTGATGAGCTTATGGGAGAGCCGTCAACCGAGACCGGAGACGATTGTGCGGCCGCGGGGATAAAAAACGGCTGTGATATCGTATGCGGAATAGGCGGAGGCAGTACTCTTGATACGGCTAAAGCCGCCGCTGTTCTGATAACAAATCGCGGCAGTGTCCGTGATTACCAGGGGTTGGACAAAGTGCCAGGCCCGGGGCTTCCCAAAATAATGGTTTCCACTACAGCCGGCACAGGCAGTGAGGTTACCTTTACCGCGGTATTCATAAGAAAAGATGAGAAAAAGAAAGGCGGAATCAACAGTAGGTTTTTATATCCCGAAGCGGCGATACTTGACCCTGTCTTGACTCTCACCGTCCCGCCTCCTGTAACCGCTTCAACGGGGCTTGATGCGCTGTGCCACGCTATAGAAAGTTTTCTATCCAAAAAAGCGAATTTTATTACCGAGCCGGTTTCTTTAAGCGCTATTAGACTCATATGGAATAGCCTGCCCTCTGCCTATGAAAAGGGAGATAGCATTGAGGCGAGGACCGATATGCTTTACGGCAGTTTTCTTGCCGGCGTCGGGCTTGCCAATGCCGGAGTAACCGCCGTCCATTCAATTTCCTATCCTCTCGGCGGAGTTTTCGGGGTGGCGCATGGTGTGGGCAACGGCCTG
>CAZAMK010000087.1:0-4139 GCA_964486345.1 uncultured bacterium | reverse complement strand
ATGTCCTTGAATTTGATATGCCGGAGTCTGCGTCAAAAATCGCGCGTATTGCCGAAGAGCTGAAGATCGGAGACGGCATTGATATTGATAAAGCCGGCAGATTCATAGCTGAACTCAAAGACCTTATGAAGAAATTTAAAATGCCGGGATTGAAAGACCTCGGGATTTCTCCCGAAAATTTTGCTTCGCTTGCCGAAGACGCCATGAAAATAGCCGTCCCCATTGAAAACAACCCCAAATTCGTGACAGTGAAGGATATTATAGGAATTTACGGTAAGGCATATTGAACCACTTTGAATTTACACAGATAGTTTTGTTGGCTGCGTCGTCGGTTGCTTCGGCGTATTGCTACATACGCCTCATTACCTCCTCCTTGCCGCCGTACTCTCTGTATAAATTGAAATTGGTGTAGAGTGATACTATGAAACGCAAAAAAATATATTTGTTTGTTGCGCTGTCACTTATCATAATCACGGGCGTTGTATGTTACTCCCTCGGCCAACTATCCTCCCGCACAAACCTGATTCCTTACAGCAAATGGCCGCAGGTTCGGTTCAAAGACTTACGTGTTCTTATTGCTTCCGAGCCGAAATACGCCCACCAGGGTTTTGCCGGCGCCGAAGAAAAAGATTTTGAGAAGACGCTTATACTCTTTCCGGGGATAACCGGCGGGACAATTTTTACCAACATAGACCAGGGTTACGGACCGGTCATAAGAGACCTGAAGATAGTATTTTTTGATGCGCAGATGAACGTGCTTAAAGAGGATGTTTTGAAGAAGGAAACAGGCAACTCCGTTGCACCTGCCGGCACCGCCTTTGTAATTGAAGGTTCCCTGCCGTAACATTCTACGCTGGGAAAACACCTGATTGAATCGTGAGGGTTGATAAAGTAGAAGGGCGTTTATCTGTTACCACTTCCATGAGTAGTTGCGTTTTTTCTTGCCGCGTGGCAGAAGTTGTGTCTTGTAATGCCGCCCGCCGGGCCTTTCGCTTTTTGTGCGCCGGTCAAAACTTTCCGTCTGGATTTCCGGATGCTTTACGACAGGCAGCTGCATCCTTATCAAATTTTCAATATTTTTTACGTCTCTGCTCTGGTCGGGCGTGGCGAAGGATATAGCTTTTCCTTTTTTCCCCGCCCTGCCCGTGCGGCCAATTCTGTGCACATAATTTTCTATGTCGTCCGGAAGGTCATAATTAATCACAATCTCTATCTGTTTTACATCAATGCCCCTTGCGGCAACATCCGTCGCCACAAGGATGCGGTAGCGGCCGGTTTTGAACCCTTCCAGAGCCGCTCGCCTCTGCCCCAGCGACTTATCGGAATGGATATCCGTCGCTCTATGGCCCATCTTGCAGAGCGCTTTGGCGGTTTTGCTGGCATTGTGCTTGGTCCGTATAAACAACAGCACCGAGCCGTGCTGTTCGGAAAGGACCTTGCTTAAGAGTTGTATTTTTGTTTCGCGTTTCACAATATAAAGCTCCTGCGTGACCCCTTCCGCCGTAGTTCCCGGCGGAGCAATTTCCACGTGGACGGGAAGCCGCATATGCCTGTTTATCATATGCATGATTTCCACCGGCATTGTTGCCGAAAAAAGCATTGTCTGGCGGTCCTTTGTAATATTTTTCAATATTTCCTCAACCTGCGGCTTAAATCCCATATCCAGCATGCGGTCGGCCTCGTCAAGCACAAGCATAGTCACGTTGCCGGGCATAAAATTCCGCCGGTTCATGTGGTCAATCAGCCTGCCTGGAGTGGCAATGACAATGCGGGGATTTTTTCGCAGGTTTTGCATCTGGCTGTGCATGGGCGCGCCTCCGATGAGACAGGCGGTTTTTATTTTGAAGGCATCGGAGAACATCCGGAGAGTTTCATCAATCTGCAGGGCTAATTCGCGCGTGGGCGCAAGAACCAGCCCGGCTCCCTTTTCCTGCGCCAAATGCTGTACGACGGGAATGGCGAAAGCAAGGGTTTTTCCGGTTCCGGACTGTGCGATTCCGATGACGTCCTTGCCTTCAATGGCAGGCGGAATCGCCTTGAACTGAATGGGCGTCGGCACAGTAAACTTTATACGTTCAAGTATTTCCAGTATCCTTGGAGCAATGCCCAGTCCGAAAAAACTCATATCGGTTTGTTTACCGGCCTGCGGAGAAACTTCCATATTTTTTCTGTGCGGACTCATGGTTTATGAACCTTATGATCATCATTCAATAACTCCGCATCAATCAAAAGAAGATGAGTATGGCAGTATTCTTCGTGGTTATAGATACTTAAGACATGTTTGCAGTTGGAAAACTTGCACGTCCTGCCTTTCGGAGAAAGTTTTGCTTTTTTCATAATTGCTAGATATGTTTATTATACACCTTGTAATGCAAAATAGCAAAAAGAATTGTTAGAAGGAAGAATTATTCGAGGCGCCTCCGATGGCGGACGAGCAGCCATCTTCCATCCCCGTGCCGATATATTTACAGGTCTATTTTGACAATAGAGGGGAACTTTCTATAGCGCCTTCATTTTCCCCGCTTCAAACCCCCTTGCCATTTGCCCTGTATACTGTTAAAATAGGAAATGCGATTATTCCAAGCAGAATTATCTCCAGGAAGGCATGAATATATATAGCGATAAAATGGAAAATTTAAATAATCAAGAGAAAAAAGTGGAGGAAATTAAAGAATTACATGAAAAGGATGAATTAATTCAACAAAAGAATATCAGTCTAATAATTGACACATATGATGATATCTTCTCTGACTTTGACCCTCGCCCTTATGACGAAAGAGCATTGTCAGATGATTTTTTGGAGGAATGCAGAAAATTCATAAGGCATAGCAAAGGAAATGAGAAAAGATTTGAGCTAAGAATTCAAATTCCGAAAAGTCTCAGGGATATAAATGATGAATCTAAAATAAGGAAAAGATTAAGAGAATATTTCAAAAGAAGGTATAGTGAAAAACTGGATGAAGTTAAGAAAATAAAAAGGACGGGGATTGTATGGGGAGTAATTGGAGTAACCGTGCTTACCATAATTATTTTGATAATTCTTAACTTTGAAGAAAAAAAAGTGACTTCACTTTTAAGTGTCCTAGAAGTACCCTGCTGGTTTCTAATTTGGGAAGGGATGGGGAAAATATTTTTAACTTCAAAAGATAAACAGCCAGAACTTGATTTTCTAAGAAAAATGTGTGGATTAAACATAGGATTTTTAAGCTATTGAAGAAGGCTGTAAAATTGTGGCAGTCTTGTTTTGGCACCAATCTTTAGAATAAAATTGACCGCTGGGACTGTTTGGCGGAGGGTGAGGGACTCGAACCCCCATGTCCTTGCGGACGGCGGATTTCAAATCCGCTGCCTTGCCAATTAGGCTAACCCTCCGGATAAAACATTCGCATATAATATACTCTTTTTCGATTTTTCAGACAACACTTTCCAATACTTTGCTTGTTATCGATTATTGAATTTTAGATGGAAGAATATCTTATAAATACAGATGGTCTAATCAGGGACTGTATCCGTTTTTCGTAACAATTAATAAGCTGAGAAAAACTTAGGGCCATTGAAATGTATCATATGGTCTGGATTATCAGCTACCCAGCCTTCTGATTCCCAGGCAATATTATCAATGTGTCTCTTCAATTCACGAAAATCTGGAAAAACACTTATATAAATCTTGATAACCTTGCAATTTTTTAGAATATTCTCCAGTTCTATTTGTCGTTTTGGAGATATGGGGCCATGGGCAGTAACTGCTTCAATAAGAAAAATCTGATTTTTCGTCTCATCATATAAAACAACATCCGGAAGTTTATTGTGTTCTGTTATCGATATTCCAAGAGTACTCAATATCTTCTCGTCAATGAATAAAATCTTTCTCGCAGTATCCCCTACGTAGACTAAGCTTGCTTTTGGGCAAAATCTTGGTACAAAATCACTGATGATTTTAATCTGCAATTCATTGTGTTTTCCGGGTGAGAATTTGATTGCTTTCCCGCTTGATAATTCCAATGCCAGGAGATTATCTTTTTTCACTTTTCCGTATCTTTCAATCAGTTTCCCTTTTTCAGATATCCATTTATTCAATGCGGATGGCCATTCTGTTGTATTGTATTTTTTGATGGTACTTAACTTCATTTGTTATTTCA
>CAZAMK010000086.1:0-5578 GCA_964486345.1 uncultured bacterium | reverse complement strand
GCTTATATAGCAAGGCTGATAAAATCGGGATGCAAGGTTGCGGTATGCGAACAGGTTGAAGACCCGGCAAAGGCGAAAGGGATAGTAAAAAGGGAGGTTGTGCGGCTTATCACCTCGGGAACATTCATAGACGAGAACAACCCGGATTCAAGATACATCATCTCGTTATATCCGGACAAAAAAGGAGCAGGCATAGCATTTATTGACCATTCCGGGGGCGGAACCATATATGCCAACGAATTTCAGGATATAAACAGAGTTCTGGAGATAGTTTCAAAAATGCCTGTTTATGAATGCATTTTCCCGGCTGAAAAAAAAGAGGCTGTTCTGGAATTGTTCAACCGTCCTTTCCTGCGCGGCAGAAAAATAACGATGAGCGGGTGCGGTGAATGGATGTTCAACAAGGAGATTGCAAAGAAGAGTTTATGCGACCACTTCAAAACAAGCACCCTTGCCGGGTTTGAGATGGAGGAAACAGAATATGCGGTGAGGAGTGCCGGAGGTCTTCTTGAGTATCTGAAGCAGGCGGACAAAAAACCTCTCAATCATGTCGCTAAACTCTCTCTTTATACCGATACGGACTATCTTTATATTTCACCTTCCGCAGTCCACGGGCTTGAGATAGACCGTCTTGCCGGAATGCTTGACTTAACCGTAACGGCCATGGGAAAGAGGATGCTGAAACACTGGATTTATTACCCTCTGATTAACACCTTGGGGATAAAAAAAAGGCAGGATGCCGTGGGGATGTTGATTGAAAAGACTGCAATGCGCACAGGCATTCTTGATATTCTTAAAGGCATTACCGATGTTGAAAAAGCGCTTTCAAAAATCAGCTGCGGATGCGGCAGCGGGGTAAAGGAGATTCTTGCAATAAAGAACCTGCTTTTGAAGATGCCGGATTTAATCCGGATTTTGGAAGGGCAGGGTAGTGAAAACTCATTATTCTCTCTTGAAGATATCCCTGAACTTAGAGAGTTTCTGTCGCAGACGGTGGAGGCCGATATTGCTTCTGCAGGGTATGAAGGGAAGTTTGTGAAACAGGGTTATAACAAAGAACTTGATGAGTTGAGAAATATAAGGGACAACGTCAGAGAATGGCTTAGAAACCTGCAGAAGGAGGAGATTAAACGTACGGGAATAAATTCCCTGAAGATAGGATATAACAGCGTTTTCGGATATTACATAGAAATAACAAAGGCAAATCTTTCCCTCGCCCCCGCAGATTATATAAGGAAACAAACGCTCGTCAATGCCGAGAGATTCATTACTCCCCGGCTGAAAGAATTTGAAGACAAAATACTGACCGCCGAAAGCAAAATCCTGGCGATAGAGAATCAGGTAATAGAAATTATAAAGGCGGAGATTCTTAAGAATGCGCCGGTTCTATACTCAATCGCCTCGTCAATAGCTGTTCTTGACGTTCTGTGTTCTTTTGCAAATGCCGCCCTTGATAACGATTATGTCAGGCCGGAGGTTAACGACGGTTTTGACATAAGAATCAAGGATGGGAAGCATCCTGTGGTGGAGAAGATGACGGAGGAGTTTTTCGTACCCAATGATTCACTGCTGGATAACGAAAAAAACCACTTTTTGATCATAACCGGTCCCAACATGGCCGGCAAATCTACATACATAAGGCAGGTTGCGCTTATAGCTATAATGGCCCAGGCCGGAAGCTTCGTCCCTGCGAAAGCGGCCGTGATAGGGCTTGTTGACAAAATTTTCACCAGGATAGGCGCGCATGATGAAATAAGCCGGGGGCAGAGCACTTTCATGGTGGAGATGACGGAAACGGCGGGTATTATAAACAACCTTTCAAAAAGAAGCCTTGTGGTTCTTGATGAAATTGGAAGGGGGACAAGCACTTACGACGGATTTTCGCTTGCATGGGCTGTTGCGGAATATCTGGTTAAGGAGAAGGTGAGGACGCTTTTTGCGACCCATTTCCACGAACTGACCGGGCTTGAGGGGAGCAACGGAGGCGTAAAAAATTATAACGTGGCGGTAAGTGAGACAGGGAGTGAAGTTGTCTTTCTTCATAAGATTATGCAGGGTGGAACCGATGAAAGCTACGGCATTTACGTTGCCCAGATTGCAGGTCTTCCGCCGCAAATCATAAAAAGGGCGGACGAAATACTTTCAAAACTTGAATTGCAGGGAACTCTCCAGGAGCATATTATAGGAGAAATGAGAGCGTCTGCCCCGTCTCTTTTCACGGATGCGAAAAAATCGCCATATAAGGAATTGAAAGAAGACATAGAGCATCTTAAAAAGTTAAAAGAAGATGTTTTAAAAATTGACGTTGAAAATACTGCGCCGGTTGAAGTGAGCATAAGACTTAAAAAAATACAGGAAGAACTGAAAAATGGGAAGGATTAATTTTTTGCCGGATTCCGTAATAAGCAGGATAGCGGCCGGGGAGGTTGTGGAAAGGCCTGCTTCGGTCGTGAAGGAGCTGGTGGAAAATTCGGCGGATGCAGGGGCGCATGACATTATTGTTGAAATAGAAGCCGCGGGGAAGAAACTGATTTCCGTAAAAGACGACGGGGAAGGGATTGACCCCGGTGACATAGAGAAACTTTTCAACAGGCATGCGACAAGCAAAGTATCCGGTTCGGAAGACCTTGCTGCCATAAAATCGCTCGGTTTCAGGGGAGAGGCGCTATACAGCATAGGGGCGGTTGCAGACGTGGTGCTGAAAAGCAAATTCCGCGAAAGCGGAAAACCGGGAAAAGAGATACACGTAAGAGGCGGCAGGAATCTCGGCGTCAAAAAGAGCAGTCAGCCCGAAGGGACCGTTGTAGAGGTAAGGGAACTTTTTTTCAACGTTCCCGCAAGGAAGAAGTTTTTAAAGTCGGATGCGGCGGAGATGCGCAGAATCTTCAATGTTTTTATGCCTTATACAATCGCATTTTACGATAAAAGGTTTTCACTTTCGCATAACGGCAGAAACTCATTAAGCTTCAATCCCTCGGACAGTTGTCTTTCCAGGTTTTCCGAGGCCGCCAATGTTGACGGGAAAAATATAATGTATGCCGAGAAAGAAATGGCTCCGGGCAGGGTGTCTTTCAGGGTTCTGCTCGGGGATATAAATCTGAAGCGGCCCGGGAAGGACCTGCAGTATATTTTTATCAACAACAGGCCTGTCTTCAGCCAGTCGGTATCGTATTCCGTCAACAATGTTTACAGGGAGGTTTTCCCGAGGGACGTTTACCCCGTATTTGCGGTTTTTATAAGGATTCCCTTTGATGAAATTGACGTAAACATCCACCCTGCAAAACGGGAGGTTAAGCTGAAAGACGAATATCTTTTATCCTCGGCTCTTGCGGATTTCTGCCGCGAGGTTCTTTTCGGCAGGGGAAAAGCGGCGGAAGCGGTGAAAAAATCAAGCGTTTATTTTGAAAGGGCGGAAGGGATGCCTTTGTCGGGAAAGAACGATATGTTGTCCGAAGGCATGAAGCCGGCAGATATTTTTCAGATGCGGCAGACCGGCGAACTGCCCGCAGAGACGAAGGAAAAATCCATAAGGGAAAGGTTGAGAGAAGCTTCTTACATAGGCAGTTACAGGAACAAATACCTGTTTTTTGAATCGGGCGAGTCGCTTCTTGCCATTGACCAGCATGCCGCCCATGAGAGAATAAATTATGAACTGCTTAAGAAGCAGTTTGAAACGGGGAAAATAGACGTCCAGAGGGTTCTTACGCCGCTGATTGTTAAATTGACTGCGGAAGAGATTTCAGAGTGGGAGGAAGGGGCTGAAAATCTTGAAAATGCGGGATTTTTAACGACAAGATGGGACGGCAGTTCAATCGCCCTTCACGGCTACCCGCAGGTAATAAAAGACCCGGAGGCGGCCGTGAGGAGCATCATGGCCGAAAAAAATATTGATAAATGCGATAAAGAGACGCTTGCAAGAAGGGCGTGCAAGGGTTCCGTGGTCGCAGGAGGAAAGATTCAGCCGGAAGAAGCGATTCATATAAAAAACGAACTGCTGAAATGCGAAGTTCCTTTTACCTGTCCACACGGGCGCCCGACAGTCGTGGAGTTTACCGAATCTTTTTTTGACCGGCAGTTTCTCCGCTGACACGGAGTGTGTTTTAATGCTTGTGCGGATTTTACTCGTTTTTGCAGAAAGCCACGGCCTTGGCCGTGGATGAATGCGCAGCAGAGTACCCCGATTTTGTTTATCGGGGTGTTTGTGGAGGAACCACGGGCTTGCCCGTGGGGCTCCACAGCAAGCCAAAAGAAACGCGTCAGATTGTCGTATAAAAAGAACTGTGAGATAATTATAAAATATTATTGAATATTTATAAAGAGAGAATTATGAAGAACAAAAATAAGCAATATAAACGGCCCGTACTTAACCTGATTTACAGTAAACAGCCCATTTCAAGGATAAGGATAGGGGAGATAACGGGTATAAGGCTTGCTACCATAACGGAAGTTACCCGGGAATTTTTGAAAAACGGTCTTGTCAAGGAGACCGGAAAAATCAGGAACCGCAGGGGTATAGGAAGAAAAGAGAAACTGCTGGAGATAATTCCCGAAGGAAGATATTTCCTCGGATGCGAACTCATGCCTGCGTGTATAAGGGCGCTGGCGCTTAATTTGAACGGGGAAATATTAAAGCTGAAAACAGTTCCGTTATCAAAAGGGGAAGAAACTTCCGCCGTTCTTTCAAAAGCATCATCTGTCGTATCATCGTTAATTGAAGAATTGAAAATACCCGAAAAAAAAATATACGGGCTGGGTTTTGTGGACCCCGGCATAATTGACGTAGAGAGAGGCGTCTCTGTCTTTTCCGCCATAATGCCCGGATGGAAAAACGTGCCGGTAAAGAAACACCTTGAGAAAGAACTTGGATTCAACGTTTTCTTGATAAACACCTCGCAGGCGAAGGTTCTGGCAGAACATTTTTTTGGCAGGGGCAAGGGAGTGGATAATCTGATTTTCATAGAATACGGCGAAGGTATTTCATGCGGCATTATAAGCGAAAAAATTTTGATCGGCGGATACAGGGAGATAGCGGGGGAAATGGGGCATTTCAGTTTCCCCGAAAGGAATGAAAGATGCAGATGCGGAAACAGGGGATGCCTTGAGGCAATCGCAAGCTTTAACTCAATTGAGAAGAAGGTCAGATATCATCTCAAATCCGGCGAAAAATCTTCACTGAAAAAGAAAAAAAACTCCGTGTTCATTGAAGATATTGCCGGAGCTTTTGAAAAAAACGATCCGTTGGCTGAAAGAGTCCTTAAGGAAGCATCTTTGTTTCTCTCTTCTTCTGTAGCCAATGTAATTAAACTTTTGAATCCCGAGGTGGTGATACTGGACGGGAATTTTTTAAAACTTGGCAGGAGGTTTCTCGGAATTTTTACCGGTGATGTGAATAAAAGCCTGCTTTACGAAGAAAAGGCCAGATTTGAAATATCTAAGATGGGCAGTGAGCAGGCGAGCCTTGGGGGGGCCGCTTTACTGCTTCAGAATTTTCTGAAGAAGCTTGACGGATAAAATTTTTTGACCGGAAGCACAAAGCCTGCCGTTACAGAATAGGCAGATAAGCATCCAGTTCATACGG
>CAZAMK010000085.1:4009-5668 GCA_964486345.1 uncultured bacterium | reverse complement strand
GGACGAAGTTTTTCTAGGCGGTGAAAGCGGCAGATTTTTCGCCCCTTTCGTCAAGAGAGACCGCACTGGCATACTGTGTTTTTTCGTCCATTACCACTTCGGGATACCTGCCGGCAAGTTCCGAATAGTATTTTGCGGCAAGAGTTTTGTCGGAATAAAAAGCGTTTGTTATTTTTTCCCTGCCGCGTTCTATTTCCCCTGATTCCTCCATAGTGCGGGGTACAAACTGTCTGCCGCCGAGAAGGTTGAAAAGGACGTTTTCACCGAGCTGTACGTTCTCTCTGAACTTCGCCTCCCTGTAGAGTTTTGTCCCCAGCCCTATCACAACGCCGTAGACGAAACCTGCGAAATGGGCGCCGAAAGCTACGGAGCCGGCGGTTATGCCCTTTGCCGTGAGCAGGGTGGAGAACGCCTGTTGAAGGAACCAGAAGGCAAGCCATACCGCCGCATACAGCTTGAATTCCCCGAACTTGATTATGAAAATGAAAAGCCATAAGAGATATTTGAAGGTTATCTTGCTTCCTGGAAAAAGAACCGCGTAAGCTCCGAGGATTGCCGAGATTGCGCCGGATGCGCCTATGGTCGGTACATTCTTCATGGTTTCCGGAACGAGAGCCGAATATAGGAGCATTGAGAATATGCCGGCCGAGAGGTAAAAGAGCAGGAAAGGCAGTCTGCCCCAGCGGTCTTCTATATTATTGCCAAGGAGCCAGAGATACCACATATTGAATCCGACGTGCAGAATCCCGCCGTGCAGGAACATGGAGGTTATTAGCGTCAGCAGGGAGAAATGGGAGGGAGTGAACCCGTATTTCATTATGATTTCTTCATAGCGGCCTCCCGAGATGTGCAGTAGGAAGAGTGCGACGTTGATTATAATGAATGATGCGGCGATTATTGGGAATTTCTTTACCCTGTATTCATCCCTTAAAGGGAAAAAGAAAAACATTATAGTTTGAAGAGCCCTTTAAATCCCATAAAAGCGAGGCTCATGAGTCCGGTCAGTATGAAAGCTATCGGAACTCCTCTGAAATTTATGGGTATGGGCGCCGAGTCCACTCTCTCCCTGATGGAAGCAAAAAGAACTATTATGAAGCAGTAGCCGAATGATATTCCGAATGCGAATACAAGGTTCTGGATGAAGGAAAGCTGGTAATCAATACCCAGAAAGGCGGAGGCGAGTATTGCGCAGTTTGTTGTGATTAAAGGAAGATATATGCCGAATGCCTTGTAAAGAGCGGGAACCTTTTTTCTTATTATTATCTCTTCAAACTGTACGAATGACGCGATTGTCAGGATGAATGCCGCGGTTCTCAAGTATTCCAGATGGAACGGAATCAGAAGATATCTGTATACAGCCCAGCTTATACTGCAAGCCATTACAGTAACAAATACTACGGCGGCTCCCATACCGACTGAAGATTTGAGATTAGTTGATATCCCTATAAAGGAGCAGAGCCCCAGAAATCTTATGAGAAGTATGTTGTTGACAAGAAACGCCGAAAGGAATATAAGTCCGAGGTTTGACTGGTTCAGCATTTGTTTTTTCTCCCCATGCTGTTCTTCAGAGCCATTAAGAATCCTATAACCAGGAATGCGCCCGGGGGCATAATCATTATAAGAAACGGAGTGTAATTCTTACCCAGGATGTTTTTCCCG
>CAZAMK010000085.1:0-3999 GCA_964486345.1 uncultured bacterium | reverse complement strand
AAACCGTTCCCTGCCCGGGTATCTCTCTCAAAGTGGCTATGACAAGTATTGCAAGGGTAAAACCTATGCCCATGCCCAATCCGTCAAGGGCGGAGTTGATTATATTGTTTTTTGATGCAAATGCTTCGGCTCTGCCCAGCAGTATGCAGTTTACCACCATCAGGGGGAGATAAACCCCGAGGTTTCTGTGCAGTGGAGGAAGGAACGCCGCCATTGAATAATCCACGACAGTCACAAAGGTGGCTATAACGACAATGAATACCGGTATTCTTATGTGCGGCGGGACCCACCTTCTTATACACGATACGGTGATATTTGACCCTGTGAGCACAAATATAAATGCCGCTCCCATTCCGAAAGCGTCTTTCAGTGAAGATGAGACGGCTAAAAGCGGGCAGAGTCCAAGCATAATAAAAAATATCGGATTTTCTTTCCAGATGCCCATATAGAAACTTTTGAAATCTATCAGCTTTTTCATTTTTCCGCCCCGCTTAATTTCTCCTGCAGTTTACCTTTCTTTCCTGCACCAGGTTCGTATGATGTTGTCGCGCCCGTTACTGCGTCGGGATTTTCGTTTTCCATATAAAAAGGAATATCTGAAACCTCTTTTAATCTCTCCTGCAGTTTTCTTATCCCGTCCGCGACAGCCCTTGATGAAATTGTCGCGCCGGTTATTGCATCAATAGTCCCTTCGGCGTTGTCTTTTTTCAGATACAGAGAAGTTCCCGCTTTCTCTTTAAACTGGTCCAGAAATCCCATGCCCGTTATTTTTGAGCCGAGTCCAGGCGTCTCCGTGTGTGAGAGGATTCTTACGCCCTTTACCTTAAGTTCGCCGTCTATTCCGACTTTAACCGCAATCGGTCCGCCGTAACCTGCCGGAAGGATATCAAATACCCTGCCTGTGATATTACCGTCCGCATCATAAACCTCCACAAAAGTCATACCATCTTCATTTATGATGTCTGAAAACTTTGTGCCTTCGGGAAAAATCTCCCTGTTTATTCGTGCCGCTTCAATTTTTTTCTGTTCTTCAATACGCGGTTTGGTAGCTCCGTACAGCCATGATAGAAGGTATCCGGATATCACAGAAACTATGAGAAGAACGACAATTCCGGTAATTATTTCTTTTTTCTTCATTTTTTAATCCCGAATTTTTTTGGCAAAGTATATTTATCAATAAATGGGACAAACATATTCATAATCAATATGGAGTACGCTACGCCTTCGGGATAACTGCCCTTCAGCCGTATAAGGAAGGTTATTATTCCGCATCCGGCTCCGAATATCAGTTTTCCCCTGCCTGTAAGGGGGGAAGTGACGTAATCCGTTGCCATAAAGAAGGCTCCGAGTATCAGCCCTCCCGCCATTATCTGGAAAAGAGGGGCTTGTCCCGTGATGGCCGAAAAAAGCGCTACCGTTAGAATGTACGATACCGGTATGTGCCAGGTTATTATCCTGCGAAGAAGAAGGAAAATTCCTCCCATCAGCAGAAGAAGCGTGCAGGTTTCCCCTATGCATCCCGCCCTGTTGCCGATGAGCATGTCCCATAAAGACGGGAGCTGTGTATCAAGGGTTTCCTTGATTATTCCCAGGGGTGTTGCGCTTGAAACCGCGTCAATCCTGTATGAAAGGGGTGCGGTGAATTGCGTCATTTCCAGGGGGAAAGATGCGGTGAGTATTGCCCTTGCGGTGAGCGCCGGGTTGAATATGTTGTAGCCCAGCCCTCCGAAGAGTTCCTTTGCGAGGAATATTGCCATGAAACTTCCTACCGCCGCCATCCAAAGTGGTATTGCCGGCGGAAGGACGAATGCGAGTAGTATGCCTGTTATAACCGCACTGCCGTCATAGACCTTTATTGTTTTGCCGAATACCAGCTGGCTTAATATTTCGCTTATGACGCATGATAAGATACAGACGAGCATTACCTTGAGAGCGGCAAACCCGAAGAAATACACGCTTCCCGCCAGCGCCGGCATAAGGGATATTACCACGCCCCACATGATACGCGAAGTTGTTTCACTGCCGTGTATATGCGGCGCCCATTTTATTTCCATCGTTTTTCCTTTTATCCCGAGCCGACGTTCTTTGTCGTTGCGAGCGTTTTTTGCGCGGCAACCTCAACCTTATACTGAATTTTCCATTGAGATTGCTTCACATCCGTTCGCAATGACAAACGGTCAGGGTTATGTTTTCCTTATTTCGGCTTTTGCCCACTTGAACAGTTCAACCATCGGTCTCTTTGCCGGGCATACGTAGCTGCAACAGCCGCATTCAATGCAGTCCGCAACGTTAAATCTGCCGCATCCTTCCCAGTTTTTGTTTTCGGCGCATCTGCTCAATTCGGCAGGGACAAGCTGCATCGGGCATGCTTCAATGCATCTGCCGCACCTGATGCAAGGATGTATCTCTTCAGGCAGTTCTTCGTCGGGAAGTATCAGTATCCCCGTAGTGCTCTTTATCACCGGCGTGTCCGCCGAGTGCAGGTTGACGCCCATCATGGGGCCGCCGGTTACCATCCGGAGGCCGGGTTTCATTTGCATCCCACAGTAATCAAGAATTTTTGATACCGGAGTTCCTATCCTGACCCTGAAGTTCCTTGATTCCGGCACGAGCCCCGTTATTGTAAGAACCCTTTCAATGAGCGGCAGTCCGCTGCATACTGCGTCTCTTACGGCTAAAGCGGTCTGCACGTTAAAGACGACGCACCCTATATCAACCGGCAGACCGCCTGACGGAACTTCTTTTCCGGTAATTGATTTTATAAGATGTTTTTCGCTTCCCTGCGGATACCTTTCGGGAAGAACCTTTATCTGAATTTTTATGGAATCGTGAAGATTTTGGACGGCATTTTTCATCAATGCGGCGATATCCTTTTTGTTGCTTTCAAGGCCGATGTATGCTTTCTGAATTGAGAGAGCTCTGCATATAATCTGCAGTCCTTCAAGCACTCCGCCGCACTGTTCTTTGAGCACCCTGTAGTCTGCGGTCAGGAAAGGCTCGCATTCGCATCCGTTGAGGATGACGCAGTCGGCTTTTTTACCTTCCGGCACGGTGAGTTTCACAAAGGTCGGGAATGCCGCTCCTCCCATTCCGACTATCCCTGCTTCCCTGACCAGAGAAACTATTTCTTTCTGCTGAAGGGAGAGCCAGTTTCTTCTTTTCATCTCAACGGAATTATCCTGTCCGTCGTTCTGTATTATGACTGCGGGGGAGCTTTTGCCGCCCGGCAGAGGAACATTTTCAATGCCTGCAACAGTTCCCGAAATGCTTGAATGTACGAAACTGCTGATGAACCCGGCGGGTTCGCCTATCACCTGGCCTTTGAGTACGGCATCGCCTTTTTTGACTACGGGTTTTGCCGGCAGTCCCGTATGCTGGGACAGAGGTACGTATGCCTTTTCCGGTAACGGGAAATTCTCTGTCTGCTTCCCTTTGCTCAATTCCTTGAAATCAACAAGTTTTACGCCGCCTTTAAACATTTATGCTCCGAATTTATCAAGTTTCAGCGCGCATGCGAGAAGCATGTACATAATCTCTTTGGAATATATCCATCCCAGTATTACTTTTGCGCATTCTCTATCCGAGAATTTTTTTATATCGTCAGGGATTGCGTTAGGTGAATTTATTATAAGCGGTACGGGGTGCCATGAGTGGGATTTCAGCACGGCGGGCGTTGAATGGTCGCCGGTAACCGCCATGCTCGCAAACTTAAGTTTTTTGATAATCCGCAGTTTTGCGTCCACCTCTTCCAATATCCTGACTTTTGCGTCAAAATTGCCATCTTCTCCGTAACTGTCCGTTTTTTTGATATGCAGAAAAAAGAAATCATATTTGTCATAATGTTCCTGCAGTGCGCTGATTTCTTCGTCAACAGTTTCTCCGCAGTTTGCTATATCCATTCCTACTACTTTTGATACGCCCCTGTACATCGGATAAGCGGCTATACATACGGCATTGAGTTTGTATTTTTCAGCGAAGCCGGGAATGTTAGGAAGGCGC
>CAZAMK010000084.1:2806-5731 GCA_964486345.1 uncultured bacterium | reverse complement strand
TTTAAATGGCGCAACGATTGTTACTTCGTATAGATTTTTATTTGACGCAACGGTGGGATAAATGTTCTAATTGACTTTTTAAAGAGGGCGTTTTAAAATTGTTTTTCCGCAATGGCCCCTCACCCGTCTTGCCCTGACGGGCTTCGGTCACCCGCCTCACTGACTCGGCGGGTGTGCCAAGCGATGCTCTTTATTTATCGCATCGGCACCCCTCTCCCGCAAGGGGCGAGGGAAAGGATGAGAAGGAAAACGGGAAAAAGGCGAGGGAGGCGAGATGAAGATAAAGGAGTTTTCAGTCGGGGAATTGATGCTGGGGGTTGCGGAGGATATAGGGCCGAGAATTCTTAAGCTGGCGTTGAAGTCCGCGCCGGATGAAAATCTCTTCGGCATTCTGCCGGATTCCGGTGTTGAAACGCCTGACGGATTCTGGCGGATATACGGGGGTCACCGGCTTTGGACTTCTCCGGAAGCCATGCCCCTATTCCATGGATGACGCACCAGTGAGGATTGAGGAGAAAAGTGGGATTATAAAGGTTTCTGGCAATACAGAAATACAGAATAACATACAAAAGGAGATTGAGATACGGCCTGCCGGAGCAAGGTCTGTTGAAGTGCTGAACAGGATAAAGAATACCGGACGGTGGCCCGTAACCCTTGCCTGCTGGGCGCTGACTGTGATGAAGACGGGAGGGTTTGCGATAATCCCGGTTAAAGCCGGCGAAGAAGGATTGCTTCCGGACAGGCGGATAAGTTTATGGTCGTATACCGACCTTTCGGATAAGCGGCTTGTTTTTGAAAAGGATTTTATATTTCTTAAGCAGGACGTTAAGAGTAAATCTCCCATAAAGATAGGAGCTATGGCATACCCGTCATGGACGGCTTACCGGATTGACGGGCTTTTGTTTGTCAAGAAATTTGTGGAGGAGAAGGGAGATTATCCTGATTTCGGGTGCGATGTGGAGGTATACACCAACTCCGAAATGCTTGAACTGGAGACGGTGGGGCCGCTTAAGAATCTGGAGCCGGGCTGTGCGGCGGAGCATAAAGAGATATGGTCGGTGAAAGATATGCCCTCGCTTTATCCGTCTCAAAAGGATGTGGAGGAAAAGATTGTAAAGAGAGGGATTATTAAATAAAATTCAGGTTATCTCAAGAAGTACAGTTTCAGAGTTGAACCTAAAACTCCCGATAAAAAGATTATCCTGCTGTTTTAGTATACATTCCGCCCCGTCCACTTTTATTTTGCAGTTTTTCTCAAAAGCGAATTCGCATGTATCCTCGCAGGCACCATTTATTTCAAAGGTTTTGCCGTCCTTTCCGGCAGGTACAATTTCATGGGTGATGTATGAAAGAATATTCCCGGCAAGAGGCCTTTTCATCCAGAGCATTCTTGCTTCACAGGGTGCAAGTTTGATATGGCAGTTCTTAGGGAAGGAAATGCTTATGTCTCTAAACGAGACACGGAAAGGCGCCGGTGTTCCCGTAATGTTGCATACCGAAACAAGGGAAGCAAAGTCTTTTTTGTTTCTGCGGACTACGGTATTGAAATAACCGCCCTGTGTTTCTGCCTGGGGCGTTATGCCCATAAAAGAGAAGACTTTTTTCCATAACCTTAAGTGTGAAGAATTATGGTATGAAGGGCCTATCCCGCTTACGATAACCCGGCTGTCAGTTCCTTCCAATACGTTTATGACGGGACTGCCTTCAAAAGAAGCAAATGTTTTTGAGTTTTTGCTGTCGTGCAGGAATATCCACGACGGCTGTCCCACGGGGTTTTGCTCGTCATCGGCCATCATCCGCCATCCGTAATCCAGTATCTTTGCGCCGGCCGGCCTGATTTTGCCGGTCATCCGCACCTTCAGTTTGTCGGTGAGCCGTGTGTCTGCGTAACCGTCAGAGGTGGCAGAAGGAACGGTAGGAAAGAAGAGCGCCTTACCTCCGTTTTCAATATGTTTTACTATATAATCCATGGATTCTTTTTCAAGAAAACCTACGCTGGGAACAATAAGTGTATAATTTCCCGCAGGGATTTTGGGGTGCGTAAGGTCAACAAGCCCCCACATGATATTCATCCGCCTGAATAAAATCAGCAGTTCGGTGAAATCGTCCCACAATGAAGATTCCGGGGTCAAGGTCTGCTTGTCAACTCCCTCGTAGCCGCCAAACCATTCATGCCCACCCGTGGATTTTGCCTTGCCTGGCTCGGGGTTTATTTCAAAATTAGAGCCTTCCGAAGAACTTTTTTTATCTGCCTGCAGAGGAGCGCCGAGAAACGGGATATATCTTATTGCCGGGCTTATGCCGATGAACACGTCGGGCGTTTTTTCAGTTTCCAGAATCTCTTTCTCCCAGCCGGATACAAACCTGTAAAAATCACACATATTTTTATGGGCAGGATTAAGAGACCCGTCTATGGCAACGGCGACGTCTTCCCAGTATTCAAGTCCGCAGAGGGTAGAGTCTTCAGGATTCCGTCCTGCCGTAAAAGAATAAATTGTTGAGCCGTTCAATCCGTGCGCAAGCCCCATACGGAGGAGGACAGGCATATTTACATGGTTTCTTGAAAGTCGCGATTCAAACCATGTGTTGTTGGTTTCTAAAGACATCGGGACTGTTCTTGCCGGGGCGGCTTTGGTTATTTCAGCAGCAAGTTCAACGGTATTGGCTCCCTGAAGGTCGTAAATCCTGTCCGAATATGTGTGGCAGGCGGTAAAAACGTCCAGTTCTGACTCTGCAACTTTACTCATGAATCCCGGGTGGTCGCCGTGCGTATAGAAGCCGGCTACAGGTTCGTTGAAGACGAAAGGCACATCAAGCCCGAATTCTTTTATCCATTTGCATAGCGTTATGCCCCAGTCGGCGAAAAATTCCCTTTTGAAGTCCATCCAGTCAAGAGTTGCCCTGTATTCGTTCAGGTTGTCCGGC
>CAZAMK010000084.1:0-2706 GCA_964486345.1 uncultured bacterium | reverse complement strand
GTTGTCCGGCTGGCAGAGGATAATCGGCCCGCCTTTAGAACAGCTGAACTCTGCCAGAAGCGGAATTATGTGGCTGTACCACCTCTTTACAAGGTTTCTTAATACCGGCTCTCCTTCTGCCTGCGCAGGCCTGCCGGTGGAAAAATGTCCGTCTCTCCTGCGGCTTAGCGTTTCCGGATATTTTTCAAAGACCCAGCGCGGGTATCCGCCTTCCCGCAGTTCCGAGTTTACAAATGGTCAGGGGCGCGCTATAACCTTGAGTTCTAATTCCGCGCACATTTCAAGGAACAGCCGCAGGTTTCTCTCCGGCAGGGTTTTACCTTCAAGGTCTATGATACCTTCTTCGGGTTCATGCCAGAACCACGGCATATAACTGCTTACCGTGTTCATGTTAGTCTGTTTCAATGTCTCTATACGGTGGCGCCAGTCTTCTTTTTTAAGGCGGAAATAATGGATTTCACCGCCTCTTAGATAAAAAGGCTTTCTGTCCACCAGCAGATAACCGTCAGTTCTTTCCGTCCTCATTGTCCTCCTGTTTTAAAAAGGCAAGGGGAATGATATCACAGCGCGGGACAAGAAACAAGAATTTTAAAACAGGGCAGGCAGGTGCTATAATAAAAGACGGCGTAGAGCGGATAGCGTAAAACGAATAGGAAAAACTTCACCCCTCACCCCTGCCTTCTCCCCCAAGGGGAGAGGATTAGAGGTGAGGAGGGTAACTTAATCTTAAAGGGTTTGTATTAAGAGTTTTTTCACTATACGCTAAAAAAAGGGGGATAAAAATGGCAAAATCTTTAAAAGGGACGGAGACGGAGAAGAATCTGCTCAAGGCGTTTGCCGGAGAATCGCAGGCAAGGAACAGGTACACGTATTTTGCGAGTGCGGCAAAGAAAGAGGGATATGAACAGATATCCCGCATTTTTTTAGAAACCGCTGAAAATGAAAAAGAGCATGCAAAGGTTTTTTTTAAGTATCTTGAAGGCGGGGATGTAGAGATAATCGCGGCATATCCCGCAGGCGCAATAAGGGATACAAAGGCAAATCTTGAAGCGGCGGCGGCAGGCGAGAAGGAAGAGTGGTCGGTGCTGTATCATGATTTTGCCGGTGTCGCAAAAAAAGAAGGTTTTTCTGAAATCAGCAATTCTTTTGAGCAGATAGCGGAGGTGGAGAAGTTTCATGAGGGGCGTTACCGCAAACTTATCGCCAACATCGCCGCTAAAGAGGTTTTCAAGAAGAAGACGCCGGTGAAATGGCACTGTACTAACTGCGGGTATGTGATAGAATCCGATTCTGCTCCGACAGAATGCCCCGCATGCAAACATCCGCAAGCATATTATGAAGTACTTGCGGAGAATTATTAATAACGAATTGATTTCATCCGGATAGCTTCGTTGGCATCGTCGCAAGCTGCTTCGGCGTATAAGCATACGCTTCATTGCTTACTCCTTGCCGCCTTGTTCTCCGGCGAATTTAATCCCTTATCCTGAAGAAATATGATTGATTTTGAAGGAGAGGAGTTTTATAATAAGGCAAATGAGAACGGGACTGGGTTTTGACATCCACAGATTTGCGGAAGGCAGAAAGTTTCTTCTGGGCGGTGTTGAGATACCTTTTGAAAAGGGGCTTTTGGGGCACAGCGACGGGGACGTTCTCCTTCACGCCTTGAGCGATGCTTTGCTGGGAGCGATGGGGAAGCCGGACATAGGAAGTTTTTTCCCCGATACCGAAGAAAGCATAAAAGGCATTGAAAGCAGGAAAATTCTGGCCAAGGCGCTTGAACTGCTTGAAAAGGAAGGGTTTTATATAGAGAATATTGATATAACCGTTATATGCGAAAAACCAAGGCTGCTTCCCTTTTTTCCTGCGGTAAAAAAGAGCCTGTCCGGGATGATGGCCGGAGTTGGCGGGGAAAGAATAGGGCTTAAGGCAAAAACGTTTGAAGGGCTCGGAGAAATCGGTGCCGGAAATGCCTGCGCCTGTATTGTCTCCGTTCTCATAGAAAACAAGTGACGTATTTTGTCATCCCTGTCCCTGTCTAATACATACAGGGATAAACTTAGCAGGGATCCAGGAGATATCTTATGGATTCCTGCTTAAAACGCGCAGGAATGACAAAAAACATCATCTCACGTCTCACGGTTGTAATAGGGGGTCTATGGTGAAAAGAAACGTTATTATTGCCGCAATTCTCGCCGCGATAGTTCTCCTGCCTTTTGCAATATTCAGGATAAAAGATAAAGGAATCTCATTCAGAAGTAAAAATCAGGTTATAGAGGGTTATATCTCGGAAGGCGATATGCTTGTGGATGTTCTCCTTGCCAGGAATCTACCGGCACAGCAGGTAAACCTGATAATCAATGAATTGAAAAAAGTCTTCAATGTCAGGAAATGCAGGATCGGAGACAGGTGGGAGATTCATCTGACGGATGAAGGAGAATTCATAAAATTCATATACTATGACGGCCCCATTGATTTTTATGAAGTTGAGTTCAACAGCGGAGATAACACTTATCTGGCTAATGCCAAAGCGATAGAGGCGGAGAAGATGGTCCGTGGAGTAAGGGGAGAAATAAGAAGCTCTTTATACGAGAGCATGTCTTACGTGAACATCAATCCGGAAATAATAGTCCAGTTTGCGGAAATATTTTCGTCCAAGGTGGATTTTTTTACCGATTGCAGGACGGGCGACAAATTCACTATTCTGTG
>CAZAMK010000083.1:4354-5743 GCA_964486345.1 uncultured bacterium | reverse complement strand
AGTAACAAATAAACGAGTTTTTTCATGTCTTTTTCTCTCTTTTCCTTATTTTTTCCGGCAGGGTTTACGACCTTATGAGCTTGGGAGATGAAAAAGCGGTATCCATGGGACTGAACATGGAGAAAGAGAAAAAACTCGCTCTTCTCCTTTGCTGTGTCATCGTAGGTTTCTGCGTCAGCCTGGCGGGCATCATAGGATTTGTCGGACTTATAATCCCTCATATTACGCGTTTCTTTTTCGGACCGGCGCATAAACGATCTCTGCCCGTAAACTTCATTACAGGCGGCAGTTTCCTTGTGATAGCAGACACTGCCGCGAGAACATTGATACGTCCGGTTGAGATACCCGTCGGAGTCATAACCGGCTTTTTCGGCGGGCTTTTTTTCCTTGCAATACTTCTGAGAGGCAAATACAGGGAGATGTGGTAAATGTTACGCATAAAAAACATGAGTTTTTCCTACGGCAGGGAGAAGATACTGAAGAACCTGTCCGCCGAAATAAAGGACGGAGAATTCTTCGGCATAATAGGCCCCAACGGCTCGGGAAAGACAACACTGCTGAAAGTTATAACAAAAATATTAAAACCTTCATCCGGCAGTATAATGCTTAACGGGGAAGATATTAAAAAAATACCGGCTTCGCAATATGCAAAAAGCGTGTCCTTCCTGCCTTCAGACATTGAAGTTTCATTTTCATACACCGTTGAGGAATTCGTCGCCATGGGCAGGTTTCCGTATACGGGCAGATACGGAAATGTGTCCGCAGAAGATAGAAATAAGGTCAGGGACGTGCTTGAAAAATTTGGAATAGGCAGTTATGACAGTAGAAATATACAGGAATTGTCCGACGGAGAAAAACAGCGTGTGTTTCTTGCCCAGGCGATTGTCCAGGAACCTTCCGTTATTATACTTGATGAGCCGACTTCCCACCTGGATATCGGGCACAGCTTCAAAATACTGGATATAATAAAGGGCATTAACCGCACGGGCATAACGGTCATATCCGTACTGCACGACCTTAACCTCGCCTCGGAATACTGCACGCAACTGCTTATGCTCAAAAACGGGGAGATTTTCTCGCAGGGCAGTTCCGAAGAAGTTCTCACATATGCAAACATAGAGCAGGTTTACCAGACAAAAGTGCTCGTTTACAAAAACCCCCGCTCCGGGAAGCCTTACGTCTTCGGCGTCCCCTCCGCCCTTCTGTCAGAAAATAAACCTGTATGACAGGGTATTGAAATTTTCGAAGAAAACAGTATAATATTAGGGCGCTTTGGCAGGACCCGTAGCTCAAGGGCAGAGCAGCGGACTCATAATCCGTTGGTTGCTGGTTCGAATCCGGCCGGGTCCACTGCCTTCTTCCTTACATCCCCAACGGTTTCCACAGTTT
>CAZAMK010000083.1:0-4254 GCA_964486345.1 uncultured bacterium | reverse complement strand
AATCCGGCCGGGTCCACTGCCTTCTTCCTTACATCCCCAACGGTTTCCACAGTTTTAAACTCTTTCTGCAGTAACTAACTTTTCTTCAGGTATGCCAGAACATTCGTTGAGTTTTCCCTGTGATAGATTTCCGCCGCTAAGACATTGAGGAACAAGCGACTCCCATCTGTCTATTGACGATTATAGTATTATTATGTATAATGTCACCAGATAATACCCCTTTTGAGGTATAATATGGCCATGAAAAACACAATACTCTCAAGAAATGATGCGGAGCTTCTGGAAGATGTTATTGTTAGGTACGGGCGCATTGTCAATATTGCTGATTTATACAAGGTATTCGGAAAAACCCACAATGCCCATGAAACAAGGAAGAGAGTTTCCTTTCTTTCCAGAACAGGATGGCTCCAGCGTATTAAAAAAGGACTATATACCGTTGTTACTGACGTGGGGGAACTTAATGCCTTTAACCTCTCCTTGTTTAGTCTTGCCCGGACATTAAATAAGGAATCATATATCTCTTTTGAAAACGCCTTGCAATATCACGGCATGTTTGACCAGATGCTGGCATCTATTGCGGCAGTCACTTACAAGCGTGCTCGTAAATATAAGATACAAAATACCGAAGTTAAATTTTACCATATCAAAAAAGAATTCTATTTGGGTTTCACCCGGGAAAAAGCAGATAACGACATGGTGAATATTGCAGAACAGGAAAAAGCGCTGCTGGATATTTTATACTTCAGCGCCGATGCTTATCATTCAGGGCTGGTCTGGGAAAAACTTTCCGAATACCGGAATATAATTGATTTTTCAAAACTTGCCAATTATGCTTTAAAATTCAATCTGAAAGTAATACGGCAAACAGGATTTTTCCTTGACCTGTTAGAGATAGACTCCAAAAAATTGCATGAGAAAGTGAAAGGGAAAAACAGTTACAGCAGAATGAGTTCTTCCGCATCAAAATTTAACGCAAAATGGAGGCTATATTTTGATTCAGCCGCTATTAAATAAATCGGATTTAAGCATTTTAAACAAGCGTGCCCTTAAATACCATCTGGCAGATGCGGAAAAGGACTATTTTATCGCATTGGTGCTGAAATTGCTTAACGCTTATAATGTGAGTAAGAAACTTGTATTCAAAGGCGGTACGGCAATCCATCACTGCTATCTTCAACAGAGCAGGTTTTCAGAAGACATAGACTTTACCAGTCTTGATCCTGCAATAAAGATGGATGAAGTGAAATCAGCGTTAACTGCTGATTTTCTTGAAATAAAGGATGTTTATACATCAAGGTCAACCCTCAAGATAAACCGGTTAAAATATACAGGTCCCCTCGGATTGTCCAATTCTCTAAAGGTTGAAATTGATTTCAGGCAAAACGTCGTTCTGCCTGCAAAGAAACTTACGTATAATAACGCATGGAAGATTAATACCAGCGTTTGGACAATGGATGAACGTGAGATATGCGCAGAGAAGATAAGAGCTGCCAGCGACCGCAGCCGTTATCGGGATTTCTACGACTTATATCTGCTTTATGAGAAATTCTCTTTTGACATGGAAGAAATCGTGTCGTTGGTCAGAAAAAAGGAAATACGAAAACCGATATCCAAAAAATCAATACTGGATAACCTGAAGAATGCGCTTATTGAGAAAGAGAAAGAATTTGCCGGTGTTTATTATGCCTGCGGTATTAGTGAAAAATCTCTTGTGAAAATGATTAAAGATATTCCGCTGACAGGTGAAATTAAACCCAATGTTATGTTGAAGGAATCCCCGAAATCCTAAATGGGATTGGAAGCAGGAAGGGGCTTCGGTTAACTTCTGGTTATCGTAACTTATAATCCGTTGGTTGTTAAACAGCATAACCCGAACGACAACAAAGTAAAGGAAACATATTCATGCCCAATCAAAAAAGAAGAAAGAACGTGCGGAATCTGGCCATCGTAGCACATGTAGACCACGGAAAAACGACGCTTGTAGACACGCTCCTTAAATACACGGGCGCATACAAATTCGCGGAAGGCGAAGTAACCATAATGGATTCAAATCCTCTTGAGAAAGAGAGGGGGATCACTATCTTTTCAAAGAATGCATCCTATATCTACAAAGGAGTCCAATGCAATATAGTAGATACGCCGGGACACGCCGATTTCGGAAGCGAAGTGGAACGTATCCTGGAAATGGTGGACGGCGTACTTCTCCTGGTTGATGCCGTAGAAGGACCCATGCCGCAGACCAAATTCGTGCTCAAGAAGTCTTTGGAGCTTCACTTGAAACCGATACTCGTTATCAATAAAATAGACCGCCCCAACGCACGAGCATACGAAGTAGCCGATAAAACATTTGACCTCTTCTGCGAACTCAACGCGTCCGATGAACAACTTGATTTTCCAATTGTCTATGCCTCCGGCCGGGACGGATATGCAACGCTTGACCTTGATGAACCGAGCGATTCAATAAAGCCCCTTCTGGATACGATACTGCACCGGGTATTGCCGCCGGTCGCCGACCCGGCCCTTCCTTTCCAGATGCTGGTAACACTGCTTGACCACAATTCGTATTTCGGCCGCATTGCAATAGGCCGCATATTTCATGGCTCCGTGCGTGTTGATGATCCGGTTGCCCTGGTGAAACGCGACGAACCGTTGCAGAAAGCAAAGTGACCAAAATCATGAAGTATCAGGGTTTGATCCGTATTGAAACAAATGAGGCCGCAGCCGGAGACATCGTGCTGATTACGGGCATTGAGGGTGTGGAAGTCGGAGAGACAATCGCCTGCATAAATGAACCGAAAGCCCTTCCCGTAATAAAGATAGATGAACCCACCATTTCCATGAACTTCTCTCATAATACCAGTCCTCTGGCAGGTAGAGACGGAGGCATATTCCTCTCGTCGCGGCATATCCGCGAACGTCTTGAACATGAAGCGATGGTCAATGTCGGCATAAAGGTTGAGGAGATAGAACAGGGCAAAAGATTCAAGGTTTCCGGCCGGGGCGAACTCCATCTTGAAATCCTTATAGAGACGATGCGCCGCGAAGGATACGAACTGGAAGTTTCCAGGCCGCAGGTTATTTTGAAGAAAATGGGCGAACAAATCCTTGAGCCCGTTGAAACAGTAGTCATAGAGGTGGACAGTAAATATCAGGGTGCGGTCATGCAGGCGCTCGGAGAGCGCAAGGCGGAGAGCAGAAACATGGAAACCACGTCCTCCAATGATATCCGGATGGAGTTTGTAATTACCTCCAGAGCCCTGATCGGATTCAGAAGCCAGTTTCTGCTGATGACGCAGGGAAGCGGCATAATGTACCAGCAGTTTCTTGAATATCAGGCATACAAAGGCGACATACCGACACGCCACAGAGGAGTTCTCATTTCAAATGCCGACGGTAAAGCAGTCGCATTCGCACTTGCGAATCTGCAGGACCGCGGAGAGCTTTTTATAGAACCGGGGGACGCTGTCTATAACGGCATGATCGTAGGCGTGAACAATAAGGGGGCAGATCTCGTTGTGAATCCGCAGAAAGAGAAGAAATTGACCAATATGCGTTCTTCAACATGCGACATAGCAATCCAATTGACTCCGCCGCGAAAAATGAACATGGAATTTGCCCTCGTGTTTATTGACGACGATGAACTGGTTGAAATTACACCTCTCAATATACGATTAAGAAAGATACAATTGCAGGAACTGGACAGAATGCGGGAGAATCGGAAGCAGAGGACTATGGAGGAAACCGCCTGACGCATGTCTGACAAGTGAGGAGATTTCAGACAGGCAAATGGGGACACTCTCCGACATTTGATTAACAGAAACAGACAGATGCCGTAGAATCTGCAGACAAATATTTAACAAGGCCTCTGTCAGTTTTTTGAGGGGCTTGTACCGCAAAATTTAAAAGACAATCACCTGACATTTCCTGCCGGAAAAGCTATAATTATTGAATGCTCCTTAGAACCTGCTGTTTTTCCATTAAAGCGAGGGTATGAAAAGTGAGAAAACGCAATAAGGCTGATGTAGAAGCCCGGAAGCATGTGTTATTCCTCAATGATATTTGGTGGCGTATAAGGCAGTTATTCAAACTTAAAGAGAAAATCCCCGGAAACGAAAAATTAAGCGTAATACTCTTGAGTTACCGCCGCATGGACAATATACGCCATATTGTGGAAAGCCTTCTGGTATGCGAGTTTGTCCATGAAATTCTGCTGTCCAACAACAACCCTGAAGTCAGAATGGAGGATTTTATCAG
>CAZAMK010000082.1:0-5842 GCA_964486345.1 uncultured bacterium | reverse complement strand
GGGTTTCTATTATGATTTTTACAGAAATGACCCTTTTACTCCAGAAGACCTTAAACTGATAGAGAAAGAAATGTCTTCCATTGTCAGGGACAATCTTTCCATAGAACCATCTGTCAAGGACAAGAAAGAAGCCCGCGAGCTGTTGAAAGACGAGCCTTTCAAAATGGAAATCCTTGAAGCGCTGGAAGGAGAACACGCAACCTTTTACAGGCAGGGCGATTTCATGGACCTCTGCCAGGGGCCGCATCTTTCGTCAACAGGGCAGGTGAAGCACTTTAAACTTTTGAGCGTTGCCGCTTCGTACTGGCGCGGAGACGAAAAAAGGGAAAGCATGCAGAGAATTTACGGCATCTCTTTCCCTGAAAAGAAAGAGCTGGCGGAGTACATTAAATTTCTGGAAGAAGCCAAGGAACGGGACCACCGGACGCTCGGGACAAAACTGGATTTATTCAGCATTCATCCCGAATTCGGCTCGGGGCTTATATACTGGCACCCGAGGGGAAGCATTTTAAGAAAACTCATTGAGGATTTCTGGAAAGAGACGCACCTGAAAAACGGTTACGAGCTTGTTTATACCCCGCATATTGCTGATATCTCCTTATGGGACAAATCAGGGCATACCGGATTCTACAAAGAAAACATGTTTGCGCCCATGGAGATGGAAGCAAGGACATTCCAGCTGAAGCCGATGAACTGCCCGTTCCATATACTCATATACAATAACCGGCTAAGGAGTTACAGAGAGCTTCCCATCAGATGGGCCGAACTTGGAACGGTATACAGGTATGAGAAGCAGGGCGTTTTGCACGGGCTGTTAAGAGTCCGGGGTTTTACGCAGGACGACGCCCATATCTTCTGCACGGAAGAGCAGGCGGAAGAAGAACTTATAAAGGTTCTGGATCTTGTCTCTTTTTTCCTCGGGAAGTTCGGATTTACAAACTACCGCGTCTGTCTCTCAACCAGGCCGGAGAAATTTGTAGGGACCCCGGAAAACTGGGAAAAGGCGACAAACGCTCTTGAGAATGCCCTTAAGGGCAGAAAGATGGCGTATGAAATAGACCCGGGGGAAGGAGTTTTCTACGGACCCAAGATAGACATCAAGGTGAAAGACTGCCTTAACAGGGAATGGCAGTGCTCAACGATACAGGTTGACTTCAACATTCCTGAAAGGTTTGACGTAAAATACACCGGCAGTGACGGCGATTTCAAAACCCCCTTAATGATACACAGGGCAATCTTCGGCTCCCTTGAAAGATTCATCGGAATACTTATAGAACATTACAAAGGCAGTTTTCCTTTCTGGCTTGCACCCGAACAGTTGAGGATACTGCCTATAAGCGACCGGCATATACCCTATGCGGAAAAAACGGCAAAGGCCGTTGAGCCGCATTTCAGAGCGCAGATTGACCGGAGAAACGAAAAGATAAACAGGAAAATACGCGATGCGGAAGAAGAAAAAGTACCCTATATGCTCATTCTGGGAGACAAAGAAGAAGAAACGAAAACACTGTCTTTGAGGAAACATAAAACCGGGATGGCCGGCAGTTACACCGTTGAGAACCTTATAAAGATACTGATGGAAGAAAGTGGACAGCCATAAATTTTTATAATATAATACTACACTACCCCTCTATTCAAAGCATATAGGGTATAGCGTAGAGCGTAGAGGAAATACAATTAGAAGTTTTTAACTATACGCTAAACGCTCCACGCTATACGCTAATTACAGCGGGTAAAGGAGCGCAGATATCGTTATTAATCAAAGAGGCGGCTATCACGATAGCAGAAGCAGGTTCAGATTCAATTTTCAGATAAAAGCTCCAAAGGTCCGTCTGATAGGAAGTGAAGGGGAGCAGTTCGGAGTTGTAGAAAAAAAAGATGCTTTGCAGAAAGCGAAGGAAGCAGACCTGGACCTGGTGGAAATAGTGCCAAACGCATCTCCTCCCGTATGCAGGATAATGGACCTCAAAAAGTTCTTTTACGAACAGAAAAAGAAAGAAAAAGAGATAAAAAAGAAGCAGAAAGCGTTCCAGACGAAAGAGATACGATTCACTCCGGAAACAAGCGAGCATGACTATAAATTCAAAAAACAGCACGTTGAAAGCTTTTTAAAAGAAGGGCACAGGGTAAAAGTAACCATTTTTTACAAGGGAAGAGAAATCCTCCACAAAGAGCGCGGCTATCAGTATCTGGAAAAGCTGACCAGGGAAATTGCTCCGTTAGGAAAAATTGAACGGCCGCCGAAGATGGAAGGGTCGCGATTAAGCGTAATATTCATCCCTATATAACAAGGACCAGACAATGCCTAAGTTAAAAACTAAGAAAGCAGTGGCGAAAAGATTTAAAATCACCGGCACCGGCAAGGTGATGCATTACGGAGCGGGAGGAGGACATCTTCTATCAAAGAAAAGTGCGAAGAGAAAGAGAAGGATAAAAACCGCCGCCGTGTTAAAGAATAAAGGGGACAGCAAAAGAATCAAAAAACTGCTTCCTTATCAATAATCAGGGGATAAAACAATGCCAAAAACAAAAAATTCACCCGCATCAAGAAGCAGAAGGAAAAAAGTACTTGCCAGAGCAAAGGGCTACAGACAGGGACGGTCCAAGCTGTACCGGAGAGCAAAAGAATTTTCGGAAAAAGGGCTTACATACGCCTACAGGGACAGAAGAAGCAAAAAACGCGTATTTAGAAGCCTCTGGATTACAAGAATTGCGGCGGGGTGCAAAAGCAACGGGCTCTCTTACAGCAGTTTCATCTGCGCGCTCAAAAAAGCCCAGATAGAGCTGGACAGAAAAACTCTTGCCGACATTGCATTCCATCACCCGGAATGTTTTTCCGACCTTGTAAACAAAGTAAAAGGATAATAATGATTTAATGAAAACTCTGCGGAGTTTGGTGTTTTTATCAGCAATCCTTTACATCTTTGTCCTGAACATCCTTTTTTCCATAAATAGGGTTTTTACTCCCATCTTCTATTTCGTTTCCCTTACCGTCATAGTCGCGGCCGTGATTATCGTAGAAACAATTTATTCTTTCTTCGTTTTGAACCAGACGCAGTCTTCGCGCAGGGAAAGAGAGAAAATGCAGCTTGTTCTTTCGGACCTTCAGCTGGAATCGCTCCTCCTGAAAACCTTAAGCGACATTATAGAAACCTTCGGGGAAGAGATCTCCATTGAAGATGTGCTGGAAAAAATCGCGGATTCTCTGAAAAAAATCTTCCAGCAGGAAACGGTAGCGCTTCAGCTTATGGGTGAGAATTTCAAAAAATCCGTGATAGGGCGGCCTCTTGACCTGCCGGATTCACTGCTCACCAGCACTGCCCTGAAACCGCGGCCTCTGCTTATAAACAACACGAAGTCTTTTCCCCAGTATGCCGGGCTTACGAACCAGGGGATAACGTCATTTATCATCTCCACTTTCCATCACAAGAGAAAAATCACGGGGATAATAGGCGTTTTTTCTTTTGATAACAGGTCTTTTAACATCAGGGACCTGGATTTGCTCCGCATGGTTTCGGCGCCGACTTCACTGCTTGTTGAAAACACCGAGCTTTTTGAAAAAACCAAATTATTATCCATAACAGACGCCCTGACTCATCTCTACAACAGAAGACATTTTGAGGAGGTGCTGGAAAGAACGCTTGCGGATTCCGCCGGCAAAAAAACAACGTTTTCCGTATGTATGGCGGACATAGATTACTTCAAGCATTATAACGACCTTAACGGACATCCTGCGGGAGACGCAGTTCTCAAGAAAACCTCCGAGATAATTATCAGGAGCGTCAAAGGCTCCGATATTGTCGCCAGATACGGCGGCGAAGAAATAATTATTGTTTTCCCCGACACTTCCAAAGAAAACGCAGTTAAGATTTGCGAAACCATCAGAAAGAGAATAAGAGACTTCAAGTTCCCCAATGAGGAAAGCCAGCCCAACGGAAATTTGACGTTAAGCTTCGGGGTGGCATCCTATCCACAGGACGCACAGACCTCGGAAGAAGTTGTGAAGAAAGCTGATTTTGCTTTGTACAAAGCAAAGGAAGGGGGCAGGAATAAGGTTGTCACCGCGTAAACATGCTTTTCTTGATATCCTGCCACAATAATTCTGTTACCGCAGCCATTTTCTCGGAAGATTCCGTCTTGATAAAAGCTGTTTTCCCGTCGTAATCTTTTTTAAGAATTTCTATCGTTTCTTCTGTTTCAGCATCCCTTCTCTTCCTATACTCTTCCTTCTGCACCTTCAGGTTTCTCTCTTTCTCCTCTTTGAATTCCTTTACCGCAGAACCGAGAGAAGAGGAGATAACGGCGGATTCCTCCACTGCTTTTTTTATTATTGCTTCTGCCTGTTCTTCGGCTTTTTTAATTTCTTTGACTTTTTCTATCAACATTTGTTATCTGGCAAATACCTGCCTTCCTTTATAGAAAGTCACCGCAACCCGCCCCTTCATCTTCCGGCCCGTAAAAGGAGAGTTTTTGCTCTTTGACTTTATGTCTTCCTTTCTGCACACCCATTCCGCTTCAGGGTCAAAAACAACTATATCTGCCTGCCTGCCTTCGCCGATACGCCCCCTGTCTATGTGCAGAACACCTGCCGGGCCTGCGGTAAATTTAGAGATAATCTGCGAGGCTGTCAACCCCTGTTTCCGCAATTCCATAGTCAGAGAAAGCGCAGTTTCAAAACCAATCATTCCGAAAGGAGCGTTTTCAAACCCCGACTCTTTTTCTTCGGCGCTGTGAGGAGCATGGTCGGTAACTATACAATCAATCGTGCCGTCTTTAAGCCCTGCAATCAACGCCTTAATATCGGCTTTGGTACGCAGGGGAGGCATGACTTTTGCGTCTGCATTATACCCGGAGACGGCGTCTTCCGTTAAAAACAAATGGTGCACCGCAACCTCGCAGGTAATCTTCTTGTTATCTTTTTTCGCTCTGCGGACAATGTCCACCGACTCGGCGGCGGAAAGATGGGCAAGGTGAAGGAAACCTCCGGTAAGCTGGGCCAGCGCAACATCCCTGCCGACCATAATCGCTTCTCCCTGCCTTGGAATCCCGCTCAACCCCATCCTCGTTGAAAGCTCCCCCTCGTTCATAACTCCGTTTTTTGAAAGGAAAACGTCGTCGGAATGGGATATGACGGGTTTCTTGTAAAGCTTGGAATATTCAAGAGCCCTTCTCATCACAAGGCTGTTCATAACGCAGTCGCCGTCATCGGAAAAAGCTACGGCTCCTTCTTCAGCCATCTCTCCGTAAGAAGGAAGCTCCTTCCCTTCCCTGTTCACTGTAAGAGCGCCGATTGGAAGCACCTCGCATAACGCTTCCCGCGCACGGTCGGCGATAAATCTTATTGCAACTTTGTTGTCAAGCGGAGGGGTTGTATTTGGCATACAGCAAACAGTCGTAAAACCTCCTGACGCCGCGGATAAACTGCCGGTATATATAGTTTCCTCGTCCTCTCTGCCCGGCTCCCGGAGATGGCAGTGCATATCTATAAGTCCGGGAAAAACATACATCCCCGCGGCATTTACAGTCTTGTCGGCTTTTGCGGTTATTTTTTTGGCAAGACGGGAGATTTTATCGTTTTCTATCAGTATGTCATATTTGCCGTCTGTTCCGGAGGCAGGGTCTGTCACGTGTCCGTTTTTTATCAGGATTTTCATTTTGTATAATTATAAACCAGCCGTTTCCCTCCGTCAACTGCTGTGTCTTTACATCAATCAATACCCTGTTTATTATGCATCGACGGGCGGTTTCTGAAGCGGGCGTCTGTTTGAGGAGCGGGCACGGATGCAATGATGTTTTTTATCAAGAGCGACGAAAGAAGCCGAACGCAGACCGCCTCGCCGGG
>CAZAMK010000081.1:0-5890 GCA_964486345.1 uncultured bacterium | reverse complement strand
GTTAAAATCCTGAACCCTTCCCTGCCCCTTCCGTTTGAACTTTCAGAAGCCGACAAAACCGACGAAATAGTAAAACTGAAATACAGGTACCTTGACATACGCAGTCCGAGGCTCAACGGCAACCTTCGCAAGAGGGCGCTCTTCAGCCACAAAGTAAGGGAATTTCTGATAAAGGAAAACTTTACGGATGTGGAAACCCCCGTCCTGACAAAAAGCACCCCGGAGGGCGCAAGGGATTTTATCGTCCCCTCAAGGCTGAACCCCGGAAATTTTTACGCGCTTCCGCAGTCGCCGCAGCTTTTCAAACAGCTCCTGATGGTAGGAGGGTTAGACAGATATTTCCAGGTAGCGAAATGTTTCAGGGACGAAGACCTGCGCGCCGACAGACAGCCGGAATTCACGCAGATAGACATGGAGATGTCTTTCGTTGAAGAGGAAGATGTAATCGCGATAACAGAAAAAATGCTGAAATATGCCATTGAAGAGACGTTCGGACTTGAGGTGTCAATACCCTTCCCGAGAATAACCTATGATGAGTCTGTTTCAAAATACGGAAGCGACACGCCCGACTTGAGAATGCCGTTTGAATACGGGGACCTTACGGACGTTTTCAAAAACACAGGCATAAAAATTCTTAAGGACATCATAGAAAAGGGCGGTATCGTAAAAGGCTTTTCAACAAAAGAAGGCGAAAGCATTTCCCTGAAGGATATAGAAAATATTGACAAGATGGTAAGGGAAGCGGGAGGCGGAGGGCTGGGCTGGATAAGATTCAGGAATAATGAGATACAGGGCCCGTTCAAAAAACTTCTTGATGCGGAAACTGTCGGCAAACTGAAACCTCCGGGAAATGCCGCCAACTCCATCCTGTTCTTTCTCGGCGGCAAACCCAGGCAGGTAAGAGAAAACCTTAATATGATTAAAAAAGCCGTGGCGGGAAAAGCGTTCAAGCCGCAGACAGGCATATTCAAATTCACATGGGTGACCGATTTCCCTCTTTTTGACTACGACGAGTCGGAAAAAAGACTACAGTCCGTTCATCATCCCTTCACGGCTCCGAAGGAAGAGGATATCCCAAAATTCAAAACGGACCCTTCCGGCATGAAATCAAGGGCTTACGACATCGTCTTGAACGGGATTGAAATCGGGGGAGGCAGTATAAGAATAAACTCCCGGCAGATTCAGGAAGAGGTCTTTAAGACAATCGGCGTGGAAAGAGAAGTCTATCTGGAAAGGTTCGGCTTTCTGCTGGACGCGCTTGAGTACGGAGCTCCGCCGCACGGAGGAATCGCCATGGGACTTGACCGCCTTATAATGCTGTTAACCGGGGAAGACAGCATAAGAGACACCATCGCCTTCCCTAAAACGCAGAAAGGCACGTGCCCTCTGACGGACGCCCCCGGAAGCGTTGAAGAATCCCTGTTGAAAGAAAACAAAATACGTGTTGACATCCCGAAAACAGAGTGATATATTATATAAAAGTAAAAAGTTAAAATTGATAAGTTAACAAATATTAAGTAAAGGAGAAAACTATGAGAATAAAATGTTTAAGCTTGATATTGGCGGTTCTACTGCTTTCAGGATGCGCCTTGGTCAAGAAAGAACAACCGGCAAAAGTGAATGACAAAAGTGCGGTTATTGACACGGAAACCGATATAAAGATGAAACAGCTTCTTGCAATTTCCGAAACAAGCCTTGAGGTGAGCAGGAGAGCGGAAGACAAGGCGGACGACGCCCTTGCGAAAAGCCTGACCGCAGAGCAGGCCGCAGAAGCCATGAACAAAGCCACCGAGGCGGCCGTCAATGCGGTGAAATACGTTGACCAGGAAGTTGCAAAAGCTGTAGACACTTCAAACAGGAATTCAAAAACGGCTATGGACCATGCGACGCGTGAAGCGGAAAGAGCCATCGCGTCATCCAACGAAGCCGTAAAAGCTTCAAACGCCTCAAGCGAGAAGGCAGTAGCCGTAGCCAACCAGGCGATGGCGGAAGTAAACCGCATGCGGGCGACCGTGAAGATGGAAAAAGAAGTGAAACCCATTCTTGAGGAAGAGCCTGCGGTGAGCGGTTCCGCCTATGGAAAAGACTATACCATAGTCAGAGGGGATACGCTAAGCGGCATCGCACACAGATATTACGGCGACTCTTCAAAATGGCCCGTTATATATAACGCAAACAGGTCCGCCATAAAGAACGCGAATGTGCTTACTCCCGGGACAAGAATAGTCATTCCATAAAATGTCTCAAATTAAGGAGTTTTTTCTTACCAACGAAGAAGCGCAAATCATATTCGGCGCCGGCGACAGCAATCTTGAATATATTGAAGAACTGACTGGCGTCCGTATTTTTGCGAGAGGCAACGCGGTAAAAATAAAAGGCGATGAACCCTCCGCCGAAAAAACCCTGAATCTTTTTGAGAAGATGCGGCGGCATGCAAAAGACCGCGGCAGTTTGAACAGAAGCGATATTCAAAGGATTGCGGAAGCAATTTCCTGCACAGGGAACAAAGACAACATTTCAGCGGAAAGCGATTCAATCCTTGTTGATTCAAAGAAAAAAAACATCTATCCCAGAAGCATCAACCAGAAAAAATACATTGAGGCGATAAGAAATTATGATATGGTAATGGGGATAGGTCCTGCAGGCACCGGCAAAACATACCTTGCGGTCGCATGCGGAATTGAGATGGTGAAACAGGGTAAATTCCAGAAGATAATTCTCACAAGACCCGCCCTTGAAGCCGGGGAAAAACTCGGATTTCTTCCCGGCGACCTTGAAGAAAAAATAAAACCGTATCTCCAGCCCGTTTACGATTCCATATACGACATAATGCGCTATGAGGAAATACGGAAATGGACCGAGCGCAAAATACTTGAAATCATACCCCTTGCTTACATGAGAGGAAGGACGTTGAGCAACGCCTTCATAATACTGGACGAGGCGCAGAACACGACGTTTGAACAGATGAAGATGTTCCTTACGCGCCTGGGCATAAATTCCAAAGCAGTCATAACCGGAGACATAACGCAGATAGACCTGCCTCTTTCATCCCAGACATCGGGGCTGGTGGAAATTCAGCAAATTCTCCACAGGGTGGCCGGAATTAATTTCGTATATTTTTCAAACAGGGATGTGGTGAGGCATTCTCTCGTAAAGAAGATAATCAACGCTTATGAAAGACACATCAGGAAAAAAGCGGCCGGCATTCAGGTTAAGCAACCGCCAGAAAAAAACCGCACTTGACTGCGGAGAAATAAAAAAGGCTCTTGAAATCTGCCCTGAATTGTTTGAGAGCCCTCCTTCCGAGATAGAAATAATACTTGTCGGCGGAAGAAAAATCAGGGAGTTGAACAAACGGTTCCTGAATAAAAACGCCGCAACCGACGTAATGAGTTTCAAGATTTCAAGGGACTGCGGGGAAATCATAATCTCTGCGGAAACGGCGGCTGAAAACGGAAAGATATATGGATTGACGTCCGAATGTGAGATAATATATCTGATAATGCACGGCTATCTCCACCTTAAAAACTACAGGGATTACACGGAAGCGGAGAAGAGCAAGATGTTTGCGGAGCAGGACAGGATGTTTGACAGAATCATGAAAAAATCAGGAGGCGTTCCCTATGGCCGCCGGTAAAAAACAGGATATAGTGGCAAGCTTCAACTCGGCTATTGAAGGACTCCTTTACGTTCTCCGGAAAGAAAGGAACTTTAAGGTCCACATAATTTTCACGGTTTTAGTGATAATGCTGGGACTCTTTTTAAAACTGCCCCTTCCGGAGTTCCTGCTTCTGCTAATCGTAATATCAACAGTCCTTATAACTGAAATGATAAATACAGTCGTTGAGATAGTCGTCAATGTTTTCATAAGCGAATCTCATCCCGAAGCGAAAAAAGCGAAGGATATATCCGCCGCCGCAGTTCTTCTTGCCACGATACTGGCCGTTTTAGTCGGTTATTTCGTCATAGTAAAACACTTCCCCGCCGGCTGGAGAAATATTTTCCAGAACATAGCGGCATCGCCGTGGCACATGAGCTTTATTGCACTATTCCTCGTCGTAACCCTGTCGCTTGCCGCAAAACTGCTAATAGAAAGGAAATATTCCATCTCCGGCGGCATGCCCAGCCTGCACAGCGTCATGGCCTTCAGCATATGGACGGCAATATCCATGTTCACGTTCAGCGAATTTCCCGTCATATCGCTTCTTGTCTTTCTTCTCGCATTCTGGGTTGCGCAAAGCCGGGTATTGAGGAGAATACACAAACCGGAGGAAGTGATTGTCGGCGCCATCATAGGCATATTTCTCACAACCCTGCTCTTTCAGCTCTTATGGAGGCTTTAAATGAACACTCTTAAAAAGCATTTTTTCTCGGGACTGATATTCATCATACCCATATCGCTTTCATTATGGATACTTTTCAGGATAATTATATTCCTTGAAAACATACTCGGCTCCTTTATTAAAAACTTCCTTCCGGATGTTTATATCCCGGGGCTGGGATTTTTCTCTCTCATCCTCTTAATCCTGCTGATAGGATTCCTTGCGGATAATTTTTTCGGCAAGAAGATGCTGGCCGGGTTTGAAAAACTATTTGAAAAAGTGCCCGTAATAAACAGAATTTATACGTTCATAAAAAGCATCAGCCAGAGTCTATTGCCGGGCAAGAAAACAACTCCTTTCAAAGAAGCCGTCAAAATAGAGTTTTTCAGCGGGACATATACAATCGGATTTATCACTGGCGATTTTAAGCTGTCGGGCAGCGAGCAGTTTGTGAATGTTTTTGTGCCAACTGTGCCGAACATAAGCACCGGATTTTACCTCCTTGTCCCGGAGAAGAAGGTTGAAAAACTTGACCTGCCTGTGGAAGATGCCTTAAAACTGGTCATATCTGCAGGAATGTTTGAACCTAAAAAAAATGGCTCCGGCAAAAACAGAAGCGATAGTCCTGAAAAGAAATAATTTCAGGGAAACAAGCGTAATCCTCTCGCTCTACACAGAACATCTCGGCAAGATAAGAGGACTGCTAAAAGGCGTGAGGACGGAAAAAAGCAGAATCCCGCCCCTGGCTTTTACGCCGGGAGCGCACATATTCGCGCTCTTTTACATGAAACGCTCCTCCGAGCTGAACCTCATAAGCAGTCCGTCTTTGATAGAATATTACGACATCTGCGGCAGAGAAAACTTCAAGGCGTGGCACCTGATACTCAACCTTGTCAACCTGTTCACGCAGGAAAAAGAAAAAGACGAAAAAATCTTCAACCTGCTCAAAAAAACAGGGAAGGCGCTTATCTCGTCGTCGGCACCGAAGATTGTCTTTGTGATTTTCAAGCTCCGGATAATAAAAATACTCGGCTACGGCATAGAGCTTTCAAAATGCACGATATGCAGACAGGAGGAGGAGCATCCTTTTTTCAGCGGCAAGGAAGGCGGGATTGTGTGCCGCAAGTGCCGCGGCAGGGGAGTTTACGCGGTGAATATCTCCGGCAGGATTCTGAACGTCATGCGCCAGCTGGAAAGGATGGATATTGAAAAATCTGGTATAATAAAGAGTGTTCCGGGCGAAATACTCCGGAAAATAAATTTTTACGCGAATATCACCCTGAATTATCATACGGACATGGATAAAATATGGTGGGCGAATGAAAAAAATCTTCTCTGAAAAAATCATCGAGGAAGTTGCAAAGCTTGTTGAACGGACGGCATACCGCGTACCTGCGGAAGTGAAGACAGCCCTCATGAAAAGTTACCGCGCGGAAAAAGCCGGCACAGGGAAAAGATACCTTGGCATAATACTTGAAAACCTCATGGCCGCTGAAAAAGAGCGCCTGCCTATCTGCCAGGATACGGGGCTTGCCGTCTTATTCGTCGATGTGGGTCAGGATGTCCAT
>CAZAMK010000080.1:4699-5903 GCA_964486345.1 uncultured bacterium | reverse complement strand
CATAGCTCATCTCCTCTTCACCGCATTTTAGATTATGCGTCTTCTCTCAATAAATCCTTGCCCCGAACGGCCTAACCGGCTCCTACGGCAGACGGTAAAGATTATTGTTATAATAACTGGTGCGCTGCATCCACTCTACGTGTCCGTCCCAGAAAGCAAAGTTGGCCCCGCCGTTATGCACCGGATTAATCACATAGTCCCAAAAATAAGTGGTATACGGAGCTTCGTATATACTGATAACGTATCCTTTAGAATCGCAAAAAGTAACTAACTTGGACGCACGGCCTGAAGCATCTATTCGGCCGGGAGTATAGCCGTGATTAGGTATAGTTACATTATACCCGTAATTCATATCTGGAGTGTTAACAGCCGTTGTATTCCCAATTGATGACGAGGGACAATCCAAAATATTGCCCGTCCTGCCGTAAAAGTTATTATTAGTATTCACGTAACTATTAAATCCTCCCTGTCTATTTTCAAACCATTTGTAGCCCTCTACCCCATCAATCCATTCAAAATGTGTGAGTGGCACTCCATAATCCTGGGTATACATAGCGCCAACTGTTTCAGGTTGCTTATGCACACCGCCTGCTTTGCTTTTTCCCTTGCCTTAGAGAGCGCCGGCAGTAGCATAGCCGCAAGTATGGCTATAATTGCAATGACTACCAGAAGCTCTATCAGGGTGAAGCCTTTGTTTCTATTTGCATTATTATTTCTCATCTTTTTCCCTCCCTGTGTATCACATTATAATCACTCTTCTTTTTCTTCAAGGCATACAATTTCCATACACAGACCGATATCTCTTCTCTGAACGGCTCTTGCTCATAACCTCCTTTTCATGTATTATATTTTCATATGGAATTTTATACTTCTTCATTCTGATGTTGAGTGCATAATATCATAACAAACAAATCTATGGAATGGACAGATTTGTATAATTTATGTATAATTTTGCATGACCAGAGGTAAGGGGTTTTTATAAACCTACGTACAGCTTTTCCGAGAGCACAGGCAATACACTTCTTGCCCACACCTGTCTGCGCTGATAAGGACCTTCTGCCGGTTAGTTATCCATGAGCAGTTAGCCAGTCCCAAAAACAAAGGCAGAAATCTAAACCTTTGGGTAGCGCAAAGGGGTGCGGTCACTATTGTTTCCCGATGCCTGTTTCTCTTATGGAAAAACAAACAAGAAAGGAAAAAAATG
>CAZAMK010000080.1:0-4689 GCA_964486345.1 uncultured bacterium | reverse complement strand
ATAGGGATAGACAATCATTCCAGCAGCTTCAACGGCGGAATGCCTGAACGCATCAAGTATGCGGCCAGCGGCATATACCAACAATGAAAGGAAAAGATATACGGTGGAATTCAAAAACCCGATAGAAGTAGCGGCAACCTCAACCGCGTTTATTTCCTTCATCGCAGTAAGATAAACAGGAGCGGCGGCGGCGGAAGCAGCCAGAAGGATATATGAAAACAAAACCAGTTTTGTGCTGTATATGAATGAACAGTTTAAAAAAAGCAGTGTTGAAGCAGTCAGGGTAAAAACAGTGGCAATTCGTATAATCGGCCTGCGAAGGCCTATCAACAGGGAAGTATAACCGGACAAAAAAACAAATCCTGTATTAACTATCATCATAACGAAGGTAAAAAGGGATGCCTGTGCAGGAGCAACATTGAATGAATCTTGCAAATGCTTGGCTCCCAATGTTGTTTGAAAAAGAAAATAGATGCTGAAATTAACGGATCCTGAAATAACAACCGGCAGTGAATTTTTGTTTTTTAAAATCGCAAAAAGCGCTCGCATTGAAAATGTTTTTTTCTGTATGAAAGACCTTATCGCAGATTTCATAAATGGACCGAAAGATAAGGCAAAAACCAAGCATAGAATTCCAGCCAGAAGGAAAGCATTCCTCCATCCCATGAAGCTGACCGCCCGTTCCAAAGGGAAGGTTGCAAAAATCCCTCCTGTATAACCGAGCACACACATTATACTCAAATAGAAAGGAAAATCTTCTGGTTCGTACATTACACTAAGGATTTTGATGAGACTGGTGAATAGAAAACCTGCGCTTAGTCCGACAAAAGCACGCGTCATGAAAAGCATGGCGGGTGAACAGGAAAAAGAGAAAAGGAGGGAGCTTATACTCAATATTATACTACCCAGGAAGAAAGTGCGGAATCCTCCGAAATGGTCTGCCATGATTCCGCCAAAAATCTGTATTCCCCCATATATAAAAAAGGTAAGGGCGCTCAAACCGGCTACGGCAGTAGCGGACAAAAGAAACTCGGACTGCAACTCATTGAAAATCGTTCCGGGCACCGCCACTCTTTGGAAATAGGAAAAAAAATAAACGCCGTTCGCCAGAAAAAACAACAGCCCCCTGTTAACCCTTTTCCCTCCCATCTGATTGCCTAACATGGATTATTCCAATGACTCGTATTTTTGCAGAATGTTGATAAGAAACCTCCTTTCTTCCGGCATATTTCTGTTCTCCATACACCGGACTTTCGGAGCTGTCTATATCCAGTATTACATTCTCATACCGATTTGATTTCAAACATAGAGCTTTGCGTTAGTCCGCCAGTGTTTTAGTGCGTCAGTCCGCCGGAATTTTAGTGGAGGAGCGGATTACCTGCGAAATCCCCTCTTAATCCCCCCTTTGCAAAGGGGGGTATGGGGGGATTTGTTACTATTCCGCCTCGCTCTCTAGCGAACTCAAACCGGTATTACTATACTCTTGACGGCAAATTCGTATCATATGGAAATTTATTCTTCCCGCCTTTGCAAGAATTGTATCATAACACGCAAGTCCCTGAAATGGACACGGTTGTTTAATTTATGTATAATTTTGCATAAACAGGTGGAGCCCCACGGGCAAGCCCGTGGTTCCTCCACATACTCTACTGCGCATTCATCCACGGCCAAGGCCGTGGCTTTCCTCCTGCGCTAAAGCTACGGAGGATAAATCTGCGAAAACGAGTAAAGGTGCCTTTCTATGAAAAACATTCTAATAGGACATCGCTGGGACAAACAGAAAACCAGTTTTCCTCTTATTATAGAAAGTACAGCATGCACGGGATTGCTCCCGAATGACATCCGCCGGATTTACCTGCCCTACTGGGTTCTGGATTACGACTTTCTGCCTTTCGGAAAAATCAGGGTAAAAAAAACATCTGCACCATGGAAGAGCAAAGAAGCCCGGACCGCCCAACTTTATCCCCCGAATACCGCCTTCTGGGAAGACACAAGGAATATGTCCGGAAAGCGTGATTCGTCATGGATTATTTTTACCGGCAGTCCGGGATCAGAAATAAAGAAACTGGTTGAATCAAAAGGATATGCCCGTTTTCTTGACCCTGAAGAAATACTCGGTCGGACCATCCGCAGATGTGCCGAGATTGGAGAACAACTGGGAGAGCAGGCCTTCTGGAAAGTGCAGTCAACATTCTGCGAAGCGCTTCATATCATCGCCAACAGCCGGCCAATCAGAAACGGCGTCTATGAGATAACAGGAGACTCCGGCAGTCCGGCAACCCCTGCCTTTTCGGAGCAGGTTGACGCTTTTCTCAAGGAAAAGATTTCAGAGAAAATCACCATGGACGATATAACAAAACACATGAACTTGAGCATATCCTCTCTTGCTCACAAATACAAAGAAGAAACAGGTTTTTCTCCCATGGCAACCCTCATTAAAATGCGCATCAAATACAGCAAGGCGCTGCTGTTTAAAGGCGCACCACTAAAAGCAATTGCGGTACAGCTGGGATTTTCGGATGCCTTTCATTTTTCCAAGACGTTCAAGCGCATTGAAGGAGTTTCACCCCGTAATTTCCTCAAAAACCAGCATAACAGATAACACGTAAAAATCTTATGCCAATTTGATTTCATACATAGAGCTTTGCGTTAGTCCGCCAGCGTTGTAGTGGCAGATTACCTGCGGCGGCCGGCTTCCTTGTGGGAGAGGTCTCCCGACCTCGAGATAATCGGCATCAGGAGATGCCTCCCACAGAGATGTTGCCTACTACCGGGCGTTCTGAATAAGATGAATGAGAATCATCCCGGCAAAGGCCGTCTGCCTTTGTCAGTCGGGACCTCGCTCTCTGACGAACTCAAACCGGTATTACTATACTCTTGACGGCAAATCCGTATTAGAAAGCATATCGTATTTCAACCTGACGCCCAGCATGCAGGTTAAGGAATAATTCAACCTTGTCAGCTGATGCAATATTATGTATAAATTCTGCAAATTTTGACATTGTCATTATTTAATCCTTGTGAGATAATTCAGCAAAACAAGAAACGCTATGCCGCTTAAAAAGCAGGCGCTGAATGTGGTGCGATGTCACGAGGAGGTTGTGGATGTACAGAATGGGAAGGGATGAGTGCGCGGAGGTTGAAAAGGTTATAAATGCCAAACAGCTTTTCCGCGCAGGCAGTCCGGAGGCCGGACACCTGGGAATGGTTGATAAGTTTGAAAAAGAGTGGGCTGATAAAATCGGCAGAGAATATGCATTGTGCATGTCAAGCGGTACAGCGGCGCTTATCTGCGGCCTGGCAGGACTGGAGATAGGCCCCGGTGACGAGGTTATAGTGCCCGGCTACACTTTTATGGCTTCCGCTTTGGCTGTTCTGGCTGTCGGAGCAATACCCGTAATTGCCGAAATAAACGAAACTTTGACAATTGACCCTGCAGACGTGGAAAAGAAAATTTCACCTTCCACAAAAGTTGTTATACCGGTACATATGCTGGGATTGCCTGCCGCTATGGACAAGATTACTTCTATAGCCAAAAAATACAAACTTAAGGTTCTGGAAGACGCATGCCAGGCAGACGGCATGAGCTACAAGGGCAGAAGGCTTGGAAGCTGGGGAGATGCGGGGGCGTTCAGTTTCAACGACTACAAGATTATATCTGCCGGTGAAGGCGGCGCTCTGGTTACCGACGACAGGATGGTATATGAACGCGCGCTGGTTTATCACGACGGCGGTTCGTCCTTCAGGCCTTATGCAAAAGACCTGTCCATACAACCTTTTGCGGGTCTTCAGTTTCGCGCAAGCGAGGTTACGGGGGCTATTTTAAGGGTTCAATTGAAGAGGCTTGACGGGATAATATCCGATTTGCGAAAGGTCCAGAAAAGGTTTGTTGAAGAACTTATAGGAATGCCCGGATTACAGATTATCAAAGGCAACGACCCTGAAGGATATCCCGGAATAGTCATTGCTTTTCAATTCTGCGATGAAGCGACAGCCAGAAGTTTTGCCGAATATGAAGGGGTGAACGGCTGGCTTCCCATTGACAGCGGCAAACATATCTATTCCAACTGGGAACCCATACTGGAAAAAAGGGTTGGAGCGCATCCTGCGCTAAATCCTTTTAACCTGCCCCAGAATAAACATCTCCGGACTGATTACAACAAAGACATGTGTCCGGCCACTCTTGACATCTGCAGAAGAACCGTTTGCATTAATCTGAATCCCGACTGGACAGATGACGAGATTGAACAAAGGATAGAAGCATGCAGAAAAGCAGGAGAACAGATTTCACAAATCTCAAAATGTTCTCTATCTATGTAGAACGCCAAAGATAAAAATGTTTGTAAAGAATCTTTCTCAATAAAACTTTTAAAGGAGGGCAGTTATTATGGGTAAGGCTAAGTTTGCCTATACGATATGGCAGTGGGGGACGGAGAACAAGGAACAATTCACGCAGGCCATTAAGGACATAAGCGAGGCGGGTTTTAAATATTTTGAAAGCGTCAAAACAACAATAGACGCTTTTAACGGAGATGTTTCCGCATTTATGAATCTCTGCAACCGGTATGGAGTAACACCGATTGGCTTTTATTTTTATCTTACCGGTGAAAGAGAAAATGACGTGGAAGACGTAAAGAGAAAAATGCCTTTCGTTGCCGAGGCCGGTATTAGTACGATAAATGTTCAAGC
>CAZAMK010000079.1:0-5919 GCA_964486345.1 uncultured bacterium | reverse complement strand
ATTTTTACGGTTTCGTCCATGCGGTTTTCCGATATCCATCTTTCAATTTCCATACGATATTTTTCACTGCCGCTTCCTACTATGAGAGCATTGACGTTGAGGCCGTCTCCGCGCACTTTTTTAAATGCCTCCAGAAAAAAGAAATGCCCTTTCCATGAGCTGAACCGGGCAATCATTCCTATTGTCGGAGTCTCCCTGTTTGTTTTTTTTATGTTCAGGAAAGCGCCGTCAATTCCGTTATACACAACGCGTATTCTATCTTCCGGTATGCGCAGGTATTCCATAGCGTATTTTTTCAACGCCTTGCTCACCGTTATCACCAGATTTCCTTTTCCCACGGATTGGCTGTACCAGCGGGCGGTATGGAAATTATGGATGCTGGTGACCCACGGCATTTCCGGAAAAGATTTCATGACATAACAGGCAATCCAGCACGGGAAACGGCTCTGGGCGTGCAGGATGTCCGGCTTTTCGGATTCTATTATTTTCTTTAGAAGACGGCATGACCTGAAAAATACGGCCGGGTTTTTTCTTTCCATGGGAAGGTCATGGCATTTAATGCCGTTCTCTTTTAATAGAGAGGCAAACCTGCCGCTTCCGCTGGCCACTACGACTTCATGCCCAAGCTCCGTCGCCTTCAAAGAGAAATCGTACACGCCTCTTTCTATGCCTCCGAAGTCCATTGAGGGGAGAACTCTGATTATTTTCATGACATTAAAGGTCAAAAAGGAGGGGTTGTTCTTTTTCGTCCATGATGAGCATGGCGGCTTTAACGACCTGTTCTGTTTTTATTTTTTCAAAGCATCTAAAGCGCCTTCTGCACCGCTTTTTGGCATTGCAGGGAAAGCATTCAAGACCGCTGTGCACGACGATGTTTTTTGTGCCTACAGGACCGTATCTGTAGGGGTTGCCGGGACCGAATACGGCCACGACCGGACAGTCCGCCGCTCCTGCAAGGTGCATATAGTACGGACTGTCCGTGATGAGCAGAACCGCCCTGTCAAGAAGAGCGGCTGTTTCTCTGATGTCCATGCCGAAATAATTGTAAACACTGCCGCCGATGAGCGTTTTCAGCTTTTCTGCGTAGTTCTTTATTTTTCCCGGTCCGGCAAGAATAACAGGCGTTTCGTAAATTCCAATAAGTTCTTTCACTGTTTTTGCGAAATTTTCGGCGGGCCAGGATTTTTTTTCCGCATCTGAACCAGGTGCTATGACGATAAATCTTTCCGAGATTTTCACTCCGTCGTTCTTCAGATGTTCTTCCACGGCGTTTCTCCCGCGTCCGTTCACTGGGAAGTATATGCGCGGATTGCTTTCTCTTCCGAAAAAGGGCTCTATAAAATTCAAAGCAAGGTCTGATTCCATGGTATAGGTCTTCTCCGAGAAAAAATACTTCCAGAAGAATGAAAGACGGTATTTCCCCCGGAGAAAATATGGCATGAGATGGTTTGAGCCGAGGGATACGATTAAATCATATCTTTTCTGTCTTGCCCTTCTTAAAAACATTAAAGGGTTTCTGACGGTGTACGGGATGTAATCCTTGAAGAAAGGATGTTCTGCGGCAAAATCTACCGAGGACCGGCCTGCCGCTATGTCCATCTCCGCCTCTTTGAAGGATTCCTTTATCTTTTTTATGGCAGGAGTCAGCAAAAGATTGCCGGCAAGGGAATCTGAACCGATGACAAGTATTTTTTTTATTTTAATGTCTTTAATATTTTTCGGGCACATTCTTCCGCCTCTCCGAGTCTGTTTACTGAACGTCCGCAAGCCGTTTTTATTTTTTCGTCAAGGGTATTGAGCCTGTTTAGCGGCAGGTATTCAGCATAACCTTTTTCCGTAAGTTTTTCAATAGTCAGGTCAAATATGAGTTTTTTCCGTTTTTTTCTTTCAACTCCAAGTATTATAACCGGTTTTCCGCAGGATGCGGCTTCAGAAACCATGTTTACACTGTCTTCCGTGACTATTATAAGGTCGCAGAGCGACAGTATTCCGGGATAAAGAGATGTTTTGGAATATCCCGGAAACTCGGAATAGATTATTGAACGGCTGTTTTTCAGGGAATTTTGAAGATATAAGACGGCTTCCTCCCGCGTTCTTCTGGATGTGGTATATATAAAAACGCAGTCTTCTTCCGCTTTTCTCAAAATTTCCTCAAGATTTTGTATGAAACTCACGGAGATGGAGTAGTTCTGGTCATCCCCGCCTATGACAATTCCGATTTTCCGCTTGCCGTCGGGCATGCGTATAATCTTTCCGAGCTTCATTTTTTCTTCTGCAAGAAAACTCTCATTTATAAGGTTTGGAGCTCCGAGCGTGACAATCAGATTGCACAATCCTTTGTTTTTGATTTTTAAATAATCGTGAAAAGGAATAACGAGAAAATTGAAGAATTTCAAGGGAACCATGGACGGAGTCATTATCTGCACGGAAGCGGTTCCGGCAGATGTTTTGGCCAGAATAAGGTTTACGGGGGCAAGTACCGAGCCGGCGGAGACAACAATGTCAAAATTTCCATCTTCAATGGCACTGCTTTCTTTCAACAGGCGCACTAACAGTTTTTTGCCGGCTTTCCACATCCTTGCACAGCATAAGAAGGAAAGCAGTTTTCCTGAAAGGGGATGAACTCCTTTCCTTGACGGCAAGCGGTATGAAGGGCCTTTCAGGGACACCCTGAATATCTCTGTTTTTCCTGGGAGGGCTTTCGCTATTCCCATCGCCTGATTCAGATTGCCTTTGATACCGTCGTCCAGCACAAGTATATCCATATCATAAAAGACTTCGTCTTTGATACATGCAGATTGCGTCTGCGGTATACGTTGATATATGGGGCTGCGCCCCTGATAAACAAACTTGGTTTGTGGTAAACGATTATCCAACCTATATCAATTGTATATCTTTTTTTATCTCAATCGTATATCGTTTCTCTACGTGCGGACCTCAAGTCCATGCTCGCGAAAATAATTTTTTATCTCCGCAATCGTGTATTTTCTGAAATGAAGGAGAGATGCGAGCAGAACCGCACTTGCTTTGCCTTCCTTTACAACCATTGTCATGTGTTCCAGAGTCCCTGCTCCTCCCGAGGCTATGACGGGAACGCGCACATTGTCTGCGACTGTTCTTGTCATCTTAATATCATAGCCTTTCTGCGTTCCGTCCATATCTATGCTTGTCAGAAGGATTTCTCCCGCACCTAACTCTTCAACCTTTTTTGCCCATTCCCCGACGTCAATGCCGGTGGGGGCTTTACCGCTTTCTATGCACACCTCCCATCCGGATGCATTTTTCTTGCCGTCAATGGCTACGACAATACACTGGCTTCCGAATTTTTCAGCGCCTTCCTTTATAAGTCCGGGAGTTTTGACAGCAGAGGTGTTTATTGAAATCTTGTCGGCGCCCGCTTTCAGAAGTTTTTCTATATCCTGCAGGCTTGTTATCCCGCCGCCCACCGTAAGCGGTATAAAAACAACCTCCGAGACTTTCCTTACCACGTCAACCATTGTTTTCCTGCCTTCTATGGTTGCGCTGATATCAAGAAAGACGAGCTCGTCCGCTTTCTCCCTGCTGTAGAAAGCGGCGTGCTCCACCGGGTCGCCGGCTTCTATAAGGTTTTCAAAATGCACGCCTTTGACCACCTTGCCCTCTTTTACGTCCAGACACGGAATCACTCTTATCGCAGCCATTTTTCCTCCAAAAAATTTTTGAGAAAACGGATGCCGGAATCACCGCTTTTTTCAGGATGAAACTGGACACCCGCAATGTTTTCTTCTCTTACTGCCGAAACGAACTCTCTGCCGTAAGAAGTTTCCCCGATTATAACCTGCCTGTCATCCGGGGCGGGATAGTATGAGTGGGCGAAATAAAAATATTCGCCGTCGGGTATATTTTTGAAAAGCGTTTCGCCTGAATCCTGTATTTTCACCCTGTTCCAGCCCATGTGCGGAATTCTGAAAGCCCTGTCCGCAAAACTGAATTTTTTTACGCGTCCCTTGATCAGGCCGAAACCTTTGCAGTCGCCTTCTTCGCTGTGGGAAAAAAGAAGCTGGAGCCCCAGGCATATTCCGAGAAAAGGTTTTCCTTTTCTAATTTCAGCCATGAGGGGATCTATCATTCCGGATTCAGACATGCTTTTCATCCCGTCGCCAAAAGCGCCCACGCCGGGGAGGATGATAATACTCGCCTTCTTAAGGTCTGCCGCATTTTCTATGACAAACGGTTCTCCTCCGCAGGTCTTCACCGCCGTATATACGCTGTGTATATTGCCGGCGCCGTAATTTATTATTCCAGTCATGGTAGTTATATGAAAACTGAAGCTTCCGTTATATAGGGATTTCATCCCTGTTATATGCAAACTTCGTTTGCGTTATACTTTGTCAGAAATGGAATTTATACAATTATTGATTTTTATCTGACAATTCTTGTATCTTGTCAGAAAATCCTCCAACTCTTTTTTATTTATGTAATTTCTGTTTTTGCTAAAAAGCATGAAGTGTTTTACTTCCGCAAGAGAACCTCGAGCATAATATAGAAAATGTATTCTTTCTTTATAATGAAAGCGGCCATTACCTTCTGCTATATTTGCCCCGATTGAAAGAACGGCTCGTCTAATTTGTACAATGAGAACATATCTTTCATTATCGGGAAAATTTTCCGTTAAATCGTATATCCATTCCGCTAATTCGCTTGCCAGTTTATAAATCTCTAATTTATCAAAACCCATCTTTATACATTTTTCTATTGTATATCTATTATATAACTACTTTATATCTATAGTTTTTTATGTGATTACAGGTCTGCGTGATATTCCTGGAGGCTTTTTACGCTGATTTTGTTTTCTTTCAGTTTTTTTATCGCCACCATTGTGGCTTTGGCTCCCGGGATAGTCGTTATCAGAGGGATATTTCTGTTTACGGCGATGTCCCTTATGGAAATGATATCTTTTTTCGGCTTTTTGCCGGAAGGGGTGTTAATTATGATTGAAATCTGGTTGTTCTTCATAAAATCAACAACGTTCGGGCGTTCTCCCTCATAAACCTTGGGTATTATCCTTGCCGTTACGCCGTTCTCGTTAAGGAATTTTCCCGTTCCGGAACTTGCAAGAATCTCAAAACCGATTTCCTGAAAACCTTTTGCAATGGGAACAACAGCTTTTTTGTCCTTTTCTTTCACACTTATGAAGATTGTCCCTGAAACGGGGAGTTTCTGTCCGGCGGCAATCTGGCTTTTCGCATAGGCCATCTCAAAGGTTTTGTCCAATCCTATAACCTCTCCGGTTGAACGCATCTCCGGGCCGAGAACTGCATCCACGCCGGGAAATCTGTTGAACGGGAAAACGGATTCCTTTACCGCAAAGTAATTGATGGATACCTCTTTTGTGAACCCGAGTTCCTTAAGCGTCTTGCCTGTCATTATTTTAGTTGCGAGCTTGGCGAGGGGAACGGCTATTACTTTGCTTATGAAAGGAATGGTTCTTGACGCCCTCGGATTGACTTCCAGAACGTATACGTTGTTATTCTTAACGGCATACTGGACGTTTATCAGACCCCTGGTTTTCAGTTCCAGCGCAAGTTTCTTTGTGGCGTTTTCAATCTCTTTGACGATTTTTTTATCAAGACTGTATGTCGGAAGCACCATGGCGCTGTCCCCGGAGTGCACGCCCGCTTCTTCTATATGTTCCATAATGCCGCCGATGACGCAATCTTCGCCGTCGCATATGGCATCCGCATCAACCTCTATGGCGTATTCAAGGAATTTATCTATGAGGACGGGCATTTCCTGGGATACGTCCACCGCTTTCTGCATGAACGATTCAAGGGTTTCCCTGTCATATACTATCTCCATCGCCCTGCCTCCGAGGACATAAGACGGCCTTACGAGGACAGGGTAGCCGATTTTTTCCGCAATGGCCGCCGCCTGCTCAAA
>CAZAMK010000078.1:1791-6040 GCA_964486345.1 uncultured bacterium | reverse complement strand
TGACCAAGGCCGCGGACAGCAGCGACTCCGACGTGGTCACCGCCGCCGCGGACGGCGACGCGGCCACCGGCACCCACGCGGTGGTGGTGAAGCAACTGGCCCAGAACGACGTGCTGGTGAGCACCACCGGCTTCTCCAGCACCACGGACTCGGTCACCGCGTCCGACGCCACGTTCACCTACAGCTACGCGGGCGAGGAGTTCAGCGTCGCGGTGGCCGCGGGCACCACCCTGCAGAGCCTGGCCTCGCTCATCACCAACAATTCGGGCAGCCGGGGCGACGTGAAGGCCATCGTGATCAACGACGGCGACAACTCCTATCTGGAGATCTACGGCATGGACATGGGCGCGGACAACACCGTGTCCATCGGCTCCTCCACCCTGGCGGGATTCTCTTCCGCCGATTTCGAGAGGACCCAGATGGCGCAGGACGCCCTGTTCAAGGTGGACGGCTACCCGCCCGCCTCGGACGCCTGGATATCCCGGGACTCCAACACCGTGGACGACGTGGTGGAGGGGCTCACCCTCACCCTGCGCGACGCGGGCGACGCCCGGCTCACCGTGACCCTGGACACCGACGCCCTGCAGGAGAACATCGAGACCTTCGTGGACCAGATCAACACGGTCAAGTCGCTCATCGACAGCCTCACCGCGGTGACCACCGGCGAGAGCGACGACGAGGACGAATCCTCGGGCCTGACCACCGACAGCGCCTCGGGCTCGGTGCTCACCGGCAACTACGGGGTGAACCTGGTGGAGGCCAAGATCAAGGACATCACCGCCTCGTCCGGCCTGGGCTTCACGGCCTACAGCTCCTCCACCGGGCTGGGCGACCTGTACTCCACCCTGTCCCAGATCGGCATCCAGACCGACACCGACACCAGCTCCGACACCTACGGCCTGCTGGTCATCGACTACGAGGATCTCTACGAGGCCCTGGACGAGGACCCCGAGGGGGTGGCCAGCCTGTTCGTGGCCGACTACGCGGGGGAGACCGACTCCTCGGACTTCTCCTACGTGTCCTGCGTGGAGGGCACCTCTCGCCCCGGGGAGCACGACATCTCCTACGTGGTCTCCGGCGGGGTGCTGGTGGCGGCCTACGTGGACGGCGAGGCCGCGGAGATCGTGGACGGCTGTGACATCACCGCCGCCCCGGGCAGCGACGCCGAGGGCCTCACCGTGCGGGTGGACAACCGGTCGGACGGGTCCTACTCGGGCACGGCCTCCATCAAGCAGGGCAAGGTGGGCGAACTGGTGGACGCCCTGGCCGACATCACCGACGAGGACTCGGGCACCCTGAACATCATCGTGGTCTTCAAGAGCCTCAAGCAGTTTCAGAACCTGTTCGGCCGTTTTTCCCTCAACCTTAACGGTGTTTTTGGGAACGAATGTGACGCTTGCATCCGTAGGTTCAATGCTCTTATCGGCAAGAGCCTTCTTCACGGCTTCAAATTTTTCGGGAAGGACTGTTATTTCGTAAACATCGTCTTCGTTTGTCATGTCTTCGGCGCCCGCTTCAAGTATCATGTCAAGAAGTTCATCCTCTTTGACTTTTTCCGTGCTTACGGATATGACCCCCTTCCTTTCAAATATCCACGCCACGCTTCCGGCTCCTCCGAGATTGCCGTTATTTTTTGAAAAGATGGAACGGATTTCGGAAGCGCTCCTGTTTTTGTTGTCCGTCAACACTTCAACGAACACCGCAACCCCTCCGGGGCCGTATCCTTCATAGGTAACCTGCTCAAACTGCACGCCGCCTTCTTCTCCCATGCCCTTTTTGATAGCACGCTGTACGTTGTCATTCGGCATATTGAAACTCTTCGCCTTGTCTATAACCATCCTCAAGCGGGGGTTAGTATCCGGATTTCCTCCGCCCATCTTTGCGGCCATCATTATTTCCCTGATGAACTTCGTGAACATCTTGCCTCTTTTTGTATCCGTCGCCATCTTTTTGTGCTTGATACTGTGCCATTTGGAATGTCCCGACATTGTTACCTCCTTTACCCCGCATTCTTTTTAGCGCAAAGCGTGGAGCGTTTAGCGTATAGTGAAAAACTTTTAATTTTTATGTCCTACACGCTCTACGCTATACGCCATCTTTCATTCCTGCTCATTGCGGCTACCCGTTCAGAAATCCGCATACAGATACGGATTTCTTCACTCTTTTTTTATTTTCGCCCAGAAGTCCTGTGCGCTGATACTCTCTATATTCTTTCTGAACTCCTCGGCTTCCTTCCTGCTGATAGGCCCGGAAAGGTCGCCGGTTTTCAGAAATTCCTTGCCTCCGTAGTTTTTCACTATCTTAACGTCCTCCAGAAGAGTCTCTTCTGCAAAAATCGGCGCTTTAAACCTCAAGGCAAGCGCTATGCCATCGCTCGACCTGCAGTCTATCGCTTCTTCTTTTCCGCCTCTCTGAACTATCATATTTGCATAATAGGTGCTGTCTTTTACCATGTAAATTTCCAGCCTCTCAAACTCGTAGCCCGCCGAAACCATTATGTTTTTCATAAGGTCGTGCGTCAGAGGCCTGGAGGCATCCGCTTCCTCCAGCACAAAAAGGATGGACTGCGCCTCAAAAATGCCTACCGCAATGGGCAGCATTTTTCCCTTTTTACTTTTAAGGATTATTACGGGGAGTTCGTGCAACAGATTGAGAACAATGCCCGCTATCTCAACTTTCACCATATTTTTACTACTGCTCCTTTTCTTTTTTTCTCTCATCCACTATCTTCTGCGCTATATGCGCCGGCACAACCTCATAGTGAGAAAAAAGCATAGTATATGTTCCCTGTCCGCTGGTCATAGACCTTAACTCATTGGTATAATTAGCCATCTCGGCAAGAGGAACCTGGGATTTTACGACCTGCGTCTTGCCCGAGGAAAGCATATCAAGCACCCTGCCCCTTTTTGCGTTCACGGTGCCTATAACGTCTCCAACAAAATCCTGGGGAACTCTTATTTCAACGTTGACAATCGGTTCCAGAAGTATGGGGTTTCCCTGCTGAAGAGCTTTCTGCAAAGCAAGAATTCCCGCAAGCTGGAAGGCGATATCCGACGAATCAACCGTATGGTACGTCCCGTCGTAAAGTCTAACCCTTATGTCAACCACAGGGTAATACGCAAGCCCTCCCTTTTTCATTCCTTCCTTTATGCCTTTTTCCACCGAAGGGATAAACTGCCTCGGGATGGATCCTCCCACAACTTCGTCAACAAACTCAAAACCTCCTCCTCTCGGCAGGGGTTCAACCTTGATGTAACAGTGCCCGTACTGTCCTCTGCCGCCCGTCTGTTTCTTATGCTTTCCCTCCGCATCCGCGGGAGAGGTGATTGTTTCCTTATAAGCTATCTTGGGAATTCCCTTGTCAACCTCAACGCCGAACTTGTTCTTAAACTTGTTTATTGCTATGTCTATATGAAGATCTCCCATGCCGGCAATGATAGTTTCTCCCGTTTCGTCATCCCTGAAAACCTTTATGGTGGGGTCTTCTTCGGCTATCCTGTTTATTGCATTGCCGAGTTTGTCCTCGGTGCCTTTGACCTTCGGCTTTATGGAATAGGAGACCGCTCCCTCCGGAGGCCTTGTCACAGCAAGCGTCAGATGATTTCCCTGTTCGGAGAATATGTCAAACGCCTCCGCGCTGGAAAGCTTGGCAACCGCAACCACTTCCCCCGGAAGCGCTTCTGGCACAGGCTCCTGTTTTTTCCCCTGCATCCTTAAAAGCTGTCCCACTCTCTCTTTGGTGTTTTTTGTGACATTCAGAAACTGGGAATTTGATTTAAGTTTGCCCGAAAACACCCGCAGATATGAAAGTTTTCCCGCAAACGGGTCAAAAACGGTCTTTACAACAATCCCGAGAAGCGGCTGTTCTTCATTCCTTGCAACCTCTTTTTCCTGTTCGTCTGCGGCGGAAGCTTTTAACGGAGACATCTCTTCGGACGCGGGCATATAGTCAAATATAAACTGTGTATGGCTCATCGCGGAGCCGGAAAGAACGGGGATAACTCTTCCGTCAATAACGCCCCGTTTTATGTATTTTGATATCTCCTCAACGGGAATCTCCTGTCCCTCCAGATACTTCTCCATCAGTGCGTCGTCCAGTTCGGCAATTACGTCCATGGAACGCTGGACATACTTCTGAAAAGAAGGATTGTCCGCCTGTTTTCTGTCAAGAAGATTTGCTACGCCGGCCAGCTTTCCGTTATCGTACAGCGGACAGGTCACAAGAAGTAATTTCTTTCCGAATGAAGAC
>CAZAMK010000078.1:0-1781 GCA_964486345.1 uncultured bacterium | reverse complement strand
CCATTTCATCCCACAGCTTGTCAAAAGAAATATCAGGTATATCAAGTTTATTGATAAATATAACGAGCGGTTTTTTCTTCCCGGAAATAAGCTCCCAAAGTTTTTCGGAACCGGAGGAAACGCCTTCGTCGGCGGATATGTTCAACACGGCGTTATCCGAAGCTTCAACGCCGGCGATCTGTTCTCCTATGAAATCCATATACCCCGGAGTATCCATGATGTACATAATCTTGTTCTTGCCGCCCTTTATATAGCCGGCGCTCAAGTTGATGGACATCTGCCTCTTAATCTCCTCCTCGTCATAATCCATGGTTGTATTGCCTTCGCTAACCGCTCCCATCCTATCAAGCATTCCTGTACTGTACAGCATCGCTTCCGAAAGCATTGTTTTCCCTGTTTTGTTTCCTCCGAAAATCCCCAGGTTGTAAATACTCCCCATTCTTTTATCCTCCTTAAAAATAATAAACAACGCCAATTTTCCGCCTCTCTATGCAAGGGCGGCAAAAAGGATTGATTAAACCTTCCCCAAAAACCGGTATTTTAAGCCCGGTCTTTCTGAATTTGCAGGGTTATTATATCAGATTTTCCCTTTTCTGGGAAATCTAACATGGCTAAGTCTGCTGCCAGGATACAAACGCCTTTAGAGATAAATCCCCCTTAGTCCCCCTTTTTTAAAGGGGGAGAGATTGCCTTACCCCTCCTTAGAAAAAGGAAAATCGGGGTGGATTTAAAAGGTATAAGCAAGGAAGAGAGCAAAATCCTCCCATACCCCCCTTTGCACCTGTCCGCCAAAGTCTTAGTGGCGCAAAGGGGGGATCAAGAGGGGATTTAGCTATGTGTGTGAATTTGAAGCGTTTTACCCGCTTATAATTCGTGCATAGAGAGAAGTCCCGACTGACAAAGGCAGACAGCCTTTGTCGGGATGATTCTCATGCATCTTATTCGGGACAAGGAGGAGACAATGACGCAGATGTGAAAAAAGTGGAAGCGAATTGGCCGCTTTTAATTAATGCATAGAGCAAGGCGGCAAGGAAGATATCAGGGTAACGGAAATAATGCGTCCGTTCTCAGTTCGTGCATAGAGGGAAGAAACAAGGAAGAGACGAGGAGGTGTATGTAGTAATACACCGACGAAGTCAATGACGCAGATGATGAACCTATATGTGCGAAATGGGAACGGGAAATAAAAATGTCCCTGGCAACACCTACTCTCCCACACGCTTTCACATGCAGTACCATTGGCGCTGAAAGGCTTAACGGCCGTGTTCGGGATGGGAACGGGTGTTTCCCCTTCGCCATGGTTGCCAGAGACGAAATGTATTATACCTCATGCAAATTCAATCTGTCAAGACTTCTTTAAAAATTGTCTGCCAAGATTAAAAATCGGAGTGTTGTTAATGAGCTTAATATTTTAAAATTCCATATCAAGCGTAAGGATTTGGAAAGGGCTGATGTCCAGTTTTATCTTGTCCCCTTTCCCCGTGTTTATCCGACCATTCCTGCACTCTGCGCTATCAGCAAGATATATCCTTTTAACCGGTTTTACAAATTCAATCTCCACCTTCTTCTTTTTCCCGGAAACTTCAACCAGACGCAATATATAAGAGTCTCTTCCGAGAGCCTTTTTGAAACAGGCGGGCAGTATTTTTCCTTTAACCGTAAACGGGCAGAAGTCTTTTTTACCGCCCTGTCCGTATTCAATTATCGGCGGCACATTATATTCCCAGGCGGCTTTTGTCACCTTGAGAACATCGGTCTTGCCGAAGAAAAGACGGTACGAA
>CAZAMK010000077.1:0-6096 GCA_964486345.1 uncultured bacterium | reverse complement strand
AGTGTATTCCCGAGGAATCCCCGACGAGGGGGACATGGAAAAAGATGTACCGAGTTGGAAACGTATATGTAAAGCACTATTACGCAATGATTATTGGTGTAAGGGGTTATCATTCTCACAGACAAAATCTGAAGCATATGAGAAGTATAGAAAGTTAATGAAAAGGAGGAGACGGGAATGGAGATTGATATAGAGAAAATAAAAGAACTTCCGTTTGACGAAAAAATAGAAAAGATAAACGAAATAAAAAAACTGTTGCATGAAATAAGTCCGTTTAAAAATGAACCAGTGGATTGTGTTCTCTGGGTAAAAGCGGAACGTGTTGAAGCCAATGATTATAATCCCAATGTTGTTGCTCCGCCGGAGATGAAACTATTAATACATTCTGTTTCTTGCGATGGGTACACCCAGCCCATTGTAACATTTGGAGATATAGAACATTATGAGGTTGTAGATGGATTCCATCGCCACTGTGTTGGACAAAAATCGCCTGAGGTAAAAGAAAGGATAAAAGGATATTTGCCTATTACAGTTATCAACGAGGATAGAACGGATAGGACTGACAGAATTGCTGCTACTATAAGGCATAACAGGGCAAGAGGAAAACATGTTGTTACGGGGATGAGTGATATTGTGCTGGAATTATCAAGACGAAACTGGAGCGATGAAAGAATAAGCAGAGAATTGGGGATGGAACCGGATGAAGTTCTGCGATTAAAACAAATTACAGGCTTGGCTGAATTGTTTGCGGACAAAGAATTTTCTGAGGCCTGGGAGTGATTAAAATGGCTATATATCTTCCTATTCGTAAAGATATGCCGCTTAACGGGCTTGTTTTGAGGCATTTTTCAAAAATGAAAGTTGGTGATGAGTATTATTGTCGTGTTCTTGGCAAAACAAGGCAGTATAAACATAGACGAGTAATACAGGCATGGTATTATCTTTGTGATGGTAAACCACTTGACAAAAAAAAGAATGGGTATACAATTGTAAACGACGGAGAAAAACATGGAAAAATGTTATAACGTGAAAGAAATAGCCCAAATTCTCGGCATCGCTGTACGCACCGTCCGGAAGCGAATAGAAGAGAAGCAACTGCAATCCTGTCTTTCTAAATATAACGCTAAAGCGCTGCATCTTATCCCGGAATCATATCTCTACGAATTCATCGCAAATAATCCATCATTACCCGAATGCAAAAAGTTTAAAATAGAGAAGTACAGGACACTCATAAATGAAATGCTGGATCCTTATGGCAACCACAACAATAACAAAGAAAAATAGAATGACACAAAAAAGCTGCCGAAAACCTAGTCGTAAGTCATTGAGCTTCATAACACTTAAAAACGTTACGTCGGATAAGAAACATTATGTTAACTTTTAGATATATAAACACCCCCGCGGACAAAGCTTCCTTCACAATAAAACGATAAACTCACATGGCTTAACAAAAACTATAAACTGCTGTTCATTAAGTCATTCTATTAGAATAACTTAAATTGTATTAATTTTGCAAGCTATTCTTGTAATTTTACACGACTGATTCAAGCTTAAAATTACGTAAATACGCCAATGTTGTAGTTTTTATCCTGGGGATAGCAAAAAGCCGTATCCGGAAACGTTAAAAACAAAGCAAGACAACTGTCCCTGGCTGGCTTCGCACAATACAATATAAAGCTATGATTCATATGGACATAAGATGTAATTTAAAAATAAAAAAGAATGGGAGTTACGGATTTCAGAGGACGTAGCCAGCTTTTTCCTGGAATCCTGCCGTTTTTAACCTGCGTTTTTGTATTGCAGTATTTAAGTACATGAACATCAATTGTTTACAGTGTCTTGTTTAATGTAATTTGTCAAGCATTTTTTCAAAAAATCAGGTATCCGGCAATCCCTTTTTTGAAAAATTTTCTAAAAAATGAAAAAGCTGGCGGGAATTGTCAGCAAAAATCAAACAACTTGTTTTTTTATTAATTTTTGCAGACAAACTGCTTTTTGCTGTCTCTTAACATGAAACTGTAAAATAAATCAAAAATCAGGCGTTTTCTTGCTCATTGGTTAAGGATACACCGTCTTTACGTCATTCACAGGCTTTATCTGCCCCGTTTTCAAGCCTGTAAAAACTCCTTTGCAGGAGCCAGGACTTGCTTCCCCTGCCCTGCCACTTCTCCGGGAAACCCGTATATCCCGCCGGCATGTGCAGATTTCGGCCGGTAATCCGGAGATGCGACGGGCACCCTGCCCTTTTACCCGTTTCGCTGATTTATCCGTCCGAAGCCCTAACGCAAGAGGAATGCAAGGCTTGTCCGCGGAGCCCGGCACATTCGCGAGACAGAGAAGAGCGACTCCTGCTGCCGGGCAGGGTAAAAAAAAACGCACGGGCTCCTTTTCAGTGAGGAATCCGTGCGCTTTTCTGCCTTTTTTCATAACTTTATAACTTCATAAGTTTGTAACTTACGAAGCAATGGAGTTATAAAGTTCAAAACTTATAAACCCTGCAACTTCAGGACTTCTTATCTTCCTCCACTGCGGCCTGGGCTGCAGCGAGGATGGCGATGGGAATCCTGAAGGGAGAACAGCTGACATAATTCATCTTTTCCCTATGGCAGAACTTGACCGATTCGGCTTCTCCGCCGTGTTCTCCGCATATGCCCACCTTCAGACTGGGACGCGTGCTTCTTCCGCGCTTAATCCCGATATCAACCAGCTCGCCTATGCCTTCCTGGTCCAGAGTCTGGAACGGGTCTTCGGCAAGAATCTTTTTGTCAAGGTAACCCGGTGCAAAACCGCCGATGTCGTCCCTGGAGAATCCGAAGCCCATCTGTGTCAGGTCGTTTGTGCCGAAGGAGAAGAATTCCGCCTCAACCGCAATTTTGTTGGCGGTAAGTGCCGCTCTCGGAATTTCAATCATCGTTCCGTAAAGGTATTCTATCTTTTCCACGCCGTATTTACCGCAGACTTCCTTATATACCCTGTCCACTATCTTTTTCTGGTCTATAAGTTCTTCCACGGCGCTTACGACGGGGACCATAATCTCCGGCATGGCCTTTTTGCCTTCCTTGTTAAGTTCAACAGCCGCCTCAAATATGGCTCTGACCTGCATCTCCGTAATCTCGGGGTATATAATCCCGAGCCGCACACCGCGATGCCCCATCATCGGGTTTGTTTCATGCAATGCCTCTCCCCTCTTTTTGAACTCTTCAAGGGATATCCCGAGACTCTCTGCGAGTTTGGACTGCTCGCTCTCGCGCTTGGGTACGAATTCATGGAGAGGCGGGTCAAGAAGCCTTATGGTAACGGGAAGTCCCTTCATAACCTCCATAGTCGCCTTTATATCCTTCTTTACATAAGGCATTAACTCATCCAGAGCGGCCTTTCTCTCCCCTGCCGTATTGGCAACTATCATTTTTCTCAAGCGGAACAGAGGTTCTTCCGAATTCTTGCCGTAAAACATATGTTCCGTCCTGAAAAGCCCTATGCCCTCCGCGCCGAAAGCAAGCGCATTTCTTGCATCGTCCGGCGTGTCGGCATTTGCCCTGACGCCCATTTTCCGCAGGGAATTGGCAATCTTCAGGAATTCCGAAAAGCGCGGATTCTCCGTGGCATCAATCATCGGAAGGCTTCCCTCGTACACGTACCCTCTGGTGCCGTTAAGGGTGACAACATCTCCTTCCTTGAAATTTTTGCCGTCCACAGATAAAGTCTTCTTATGTACGTCTATCTTAAGCGCGGCGCAGCCCACGATACAGCACTTCCCCCATCCGCGGGCAACCAGAGCCGCATGGCTGGTCATACCGCCTCTTCCAGTGAGTATGCCCTTGGCGGCCCTCATGCCTTCCACGTCTTCAGGATTAGTCTCTTCCCTTACGAGAATAACGTCCTTTCCCTTCTTTGTCCACTTAACGGCATCATCGGCCGTAAATACCATCTGTCCGGCCGCTCCGCCTGGTCCTGCGGGAAGCCCCTTTGCAAGAGGTTTGGTTTTTGCTTCGGCTTTCGGGTCTATGAGAGGATGCAGAAGTTCATCAACCTGTGCGGCCGTAAGCCTCATAACAACCTCTTTCCCGTCTATCATTCCTTCCGAAAGCATATCCATCGCCATATTCAGGGCGGCGGTGCCTGTCCTTTTTCCGACGCGGCACTGCAGCATCCACAAGCGCCCTTCCTGTATGGTAAACTCTATGTCCTGCATATCCCTGAAGTGTTTTTCAAGTCTCAATCTTATATCCGACAATTCTTTGTAGACAGCCGGCATCGCCTCCTGAAGCGAGTGCAGATGCTGGTTCTGTTCGTTTTTGGTCTCTTCGTTCAGGGGGTTCGGCGTCCTTATACCCGCCACGACATCCTCTCCCTGCGCATTCACAAGCCACTCGCCGTAAAACTTGTTCTCGCCCGTCGCGGGATTCCTTGAAAAAGCAACTCCTGTGGCTGAAGTATCCCCCATGTTTCCGAAGACCATCGCCTGTACGTTGACCGCCGTGCCCCATTCGTCGGGAATTCCCTCAATCCTGCGGTAGGATACAGCCCTTTTTCCGTTCCATGACTGGAAAACGGCCTTTATGCCGCCCATCATCTGTTCCCATGCTCTGTCAGGGAATTCGGCGCCTATTACGTCCTTAACCCTCTTTTTGAACGCCTCGCACAAATCCTTCAGGTCGTCCGCAGTCAGATCGGTGTCTGATTTATATCCCTTCTTAGCCTTTACCTCGCCCATCATTTTATCAAGCTGGACTCTGATACCCTTTCCCTCTGCCGGCTCCAGACCCGCCGCCTTTTCCATGACAACGTCGGAATACATCATGATAAGCCGCCTGTAAGCATCATAGACGAAACGCGGATTGCCTGTTTTTTTGATAAGCCCCGGTATTGTCGCAGAGCAGAGCCCCACGTTAAGAACCGTTTCCATCATGCCAGGCATGGACTTCCTTGCACCCGAGCGCACGGAAACAAGCAGGGGGTTTACGGCATCTCCGAATTTACTGCCCATGATTTCCTCAACGCTGGCAAGATGCCCTTTTATCTCATCCTCCAACTTGTCGGGAAGACGCTTGCCTTTCTGATAATAATAGGTGCATACCTCCGTGGTAATGGTGAACCCTGCAGGGACCGGAATATTAAGTTTTACCATTTCCGCAAGCCCCGCTCCCTTTCCGCCGAGCAATTCCTTCATTTTACCGTCGCCGTCAGATTTTCCTGCGCCAAAAAAATACACGTACTTATCCATCGTTCTCCTCCTAATGTTACTTTAAGATTTTTTAAAAAGGCGGTAGAATACTCCAACTATTTTAATCTTTTTTGCCGTTTAGTCAAATTCCTCTTTGCAAAGCTTCCTGTTATTATATAATATATAGGTTAGACTTCAATATACGGGAGTTATCAATGAAAACAGAAGAAAGAATGAAATGGTGGACTGAAGCGAAGTTCGGGATATTTATACACTGGGGACTTTATTCCATTATTGGAAGAGGTGAATGGACAATGCTGGTTGAACGGATACCAAAGGCGGAATATGCGAAACAGGCATGGAAATTCAACCCGCCGAAAAGTTTTACTCCTGAAAAATGGGTTAAAACAGCAAAAGACGCCGGCGCAAAATATATGGTGCTGACAACAAGGCACCATGACGGATTCTGCCTTTTTGACTCAAGAGCGAGCGATTTCACATCGGTAAAAACAGCCGCAAAAAGGGATTTTGTCGGTGAATATGTGAAGGCATGCAGAAAACACAAGATGCGCATAGGGCTTTACTACAGTCTCCTTGACTGGCGCTTCCCGGGATATTTTGACAGAAAAAAATATCCTGAAAGTTTTGAGGCGATGGTCAAACAGGTGCATGCACAGGTGCGGGAACTCATGACAAACTACGGAAAGATAGATGTCCTCTGGTATGACGGATGGTGGATACCCGGGACAGAAGGGACAGACAGGAAAAAAGATACCCCCATTCTCTGGAAAAGCAAAGAGCTCAACGGAATGGTACGCAAACTCCAGCCCCATATAATAATAAACAACCGCGCAGGATTGCCCGAGGATACGGACACGCCTGAACAGAATACAAATGCCTCCGAGGCGGGAAGATATTGGGAATCCTGCATG
>CAZAMK010000076.1:0-6162 GCA_964486345.1 uncultured bacterium | reverse complement strand
CTGTTTATAAGAAAATTGCTTACCTCGTGTCTCCCGTAGTTGAATATTGCGCTTTTCCAGTCAGGATGGTCTCTTTTTTTGGGGTCGGAGTGTTCATAGAGGTGTGTTCCGTCATAGAAGTATAACCCGAACTCGTCTTTCGGAAAATGTGCGGGAGACCAGTCAAGTATTACCCCGATGTTGTTTTTATGAAGAGAGTCTATCAGGAAACGTAAATCGTCGGGTGAACCGTGCCTGCTTGTCGGGGCGAAGTATCCGGTTGTCTGATAGCCCCATGACGAATCCAAGGGGTGTTCGGTTAAAGGCATGAATTCCACCCAGTTGAAGCCTGTTTCTTTAAGATAGGGTATCAGCAGTTCCGCAATCTCCCTGTAGTTCAGGAAGAATCCATCCTTTCTTCTTTTCCACGAACCCAGATGTATTTCATACATCGCAACCGGTTGTTCATAGATATTTGCAGGATTTATCCGTTCGTATTTCCATACATGACTGGAGTGATAGGTAAGGGAGGCGTTGGAGGGACGCACTTCGGAGAAGGATGCATAAGGGTCGGATTTGAGCATAATGCTGCTGCCGTTTTTTATTTCAAGCTTATACGGTTCATATTCTTTTATTCCAGGGATGAAAATCTCCCATATGCCTGAATTTCCGAGACACCTCATCCTGTGTATTCTTCCGTCCCAATTGTTAAAATTTCCTTTAACGCTCACGCTTGCGGCATTCGGAGCCCATACGGAAAAGTTATATCCTTCAACTCCGTCAATAACCCGTTTATGCGCACCGAGCTTTTTATATATTTCAAAATGGCTTCCTTCGTTGAAAAGATAAAGGTCAAGATGGCTGAAAGAAGATTCCCTGAAATACAGAGCCTCATCCTGTTTTTTTTCTATACCGTCCAATTTTCGTCCTTTGCGGTGAATCTGACTTTGAAAAAATCACCTGCCGGCATTGCGAATTCCCGTCCATCCTTTACCCTGACGCTTATACTGAAAAACGCCTTTTTTTCTTCCAACGGCAATATTGCAGTTTTTGGTATCCGGAATTCCATTATCTCGCCGCATGAATAAATTACAGGTCCGCCGTCCTGCCGCCCCGTATGTATAATAAAATTTCTTTCAACAGGCTCATGGAAATGAAATTGAATCTCAAAATCTTCTTTTTCCGCAAAATCCAGTCTTATGTAAAGATTTTCATCGTCATGGCCGTAAAACAGTTTTTTTACGGGGATATCAACCGGTTTGAATGTCGCCCACAGTTCGGACGGGTCTATCTCTATCGCATCGCGCCACTCGTAAAAGTGGGTTATTCTACCGTCAATAACCGGTTTTATGTAAGGGATGACTTCCTCATATCTGTATTCTTCCACGGGCAGGTTCAGAAATTGCGGGATTTCGGCTCCGGCCGTCTCGTAAACTTTCTTTATGCTGTTCCTGAAATATGCGTCAAAACGCATCTTTATTTTTTTCTCTGCCGGCAGGCTGTACCACCAGAACCAGTCGCTGGATTCTGCGAGCATGACGGCCTGCGCAAGAAGGTTTTTTTTCTCTTCCGGCAGGATGTTTTCTTTTTCCCCTGCGGCAGTTCTTGCCTGTTTCAGTATTGACCATGCCTTGTTTGCCGGCTCCCTGCCTATCCAGTTGTCAAAGTTAGTCCCCATCCAACTGCCGGGGGATATACTGCCAAGTCGCCGTCGGCTTATGTCAGTTTTGAGAGCTTCCGAAAAAGTAACCGTTCTGATTTTATCGTTATCCGCCAGGAATTCGTATAAACGTGTAAGAAATTTTCCTCCGAATTCGGGATAAAAGTCCCACGGGTTTTCGCCGTCAAGGATGATTGTCAACAGGCGGCCGTCCATATTTGCATGGATGCCGCTCAACTTTTCCGCCATGTCTGCGGCGGCATTTTCTTCGTCCGTCTTCTGGTATGCAAAGCCTATAAGGTCGGAGATATGATGGTCCCTGAAGAAAATGGACGGGCCGTTCCGGAAATCCCATATGCTGTAATGCTCGTTGTTAAACAGAGGATGTGCAAGAGTTTCTTCAAGCAAATGTTCGTCCGTTGCCGTCCATAAAACACCCTGTTCGGAAAATAACTCCAGGACTTCATTGCTGATACTGCCTTCGGACGGCCATATACCCGAGGACTGCTTTTTGAATGTGCGTTCATGGATTTTCAACCCTTCAAGCAATTGTCTGCGGGCATCCTGCGGATATGCAAAAATGCCTTCCGGGACGCTCAATGAAGTTTTAGTTTTTCTCGCAGTATCAGTATTGCAGAGCAGGGGCAGGATAGGGTGCATCATGGGACTGGTGCTTATCTCTATCTGCCCCGCATCCATAAGTTTTCCGTAAAGGGCAATAACTTCCGAAAATATCCCTGCTTCCTTTTCATATAGGAGTTTTCTGTCGTTTTCGCCGTAATTCCTTCCCTTTTTCAAGAGTTCATTAATTTCTGCGTCGCGAACCGCGGGGTGAAAACTTGCCAGATGCATGTATATCTTAAGGTCAAACAGGTCCTGTTCCGAACAGGAGTTTTCTTCGGCTTTTCCCCGGAGTATGCCGATAAGCTTGTGTTTTTTCAGTATTTGTGCAGGGAGACCGTCAATAAAATCCAGAAGTTCTTCCCTTGAGGCGGAATTCCCTTCTTCAAGGAGAGCCATGAACCTGTCTTTGATTCTTCCTGAAGCGATGCCTTCTATCTGGGTGAGCAATACAGGCGTGAGATTGAAATTCAGTTTTATCCCGGGGTTTTTATCTGAAAACACAGCCATGGAATAATAGTTGAAGAGGGTGCGGAATGTCAAGGTGGGGGTGTCTATGACCCCTGTATTGACGTCTGCGTAGTAAGGCTGATGCATGTGCCAGAGAATTGATAAATACATCATGATTCGGCCATCTGCCCATAAACCTTAAGGTACTCGTTAACCGAAGATTTCCATGAAAAATCAAGTTTTATAACGGAGTTCACGCATTTTTCCATGCGTTTTTCATCCCCGAATAATTTTAACGCCGCCATAATGCTCTTCAACAGCTCCCTGCTTTCTCCCTCAAAGGTGAACCCCGTCCCTCCTCCTGATGTGAAATCATAATTTCTTACGGTATCGGCAAGGCCTCCGACATTCCTGACTATTGGGATTGTTCCGTATTTGAAGCTTATCATCTGCCCCAGGCCGCACGGCTCAAATTTTGAAGGCATAAGGAAGAAATCACTTCCGGCGTATATCTGATGTGCCAGTTCGTCGTTAAATCCGATAGTGACGGATATTTTTTGGGGGAATTTACCCGCCCAGCGCGTTAATATGTCTCTATATTCCGGCTCGCCGTCTCCAAGAATGACGACTTGCAGATTCATGGAGAGCATGTCGCCCATTATGGCGGACAGCTCACCAATGCCTTTTTGCTCGGCAAGGCGTGCCACCATTCCGAAAAGAGGTATCTCTTTTCCCGCCTGCAGTCCGAGTTTTTTCTGCAGGGATATTTTATTTTCGGATTTGCTCTTGAAAGTCCGATATTTCTTGTGTATGAATCCGTCAAAGGACGGGTTCCATATTTGATAGTCTATCCCGTTTATTATGCCTCTCAACTTGTTCTGATTTTTTCTAAGAAGGCCGTCAAGATTGTTTCCGAATTCCGGAGTAAGTATTTCTTTTGCATATCTGGGGCTGACGGTGCTTATCATGTCGGAATGTATTATTCCCGCCTTCATAAGGTTTACGTTCCCGTAAAACTCAAGCTCTTCCATCTGAAAAAAATGCCATGGCAGTCCGAGAAGGGGAAATATATCCGCGCTGAAAACCCCCTGGTATCCCAGATTATGGATAGTGAAAAGAGTTTTTACCCGGGGGAATACATCCCTGTAACCTGTTTTGAGGTATAAAGGCAGGATTGCCGTGTGCCAGTCGTGGCAATGGAATATATCCGCATCAATCTTCAAAAACCTTGTGGCTTCAAGCACTCCTTTTGAAAAAAACGAAAATCTTTCGGCATTATCGGAATAACCCCTGCCTTCGTATCCGTATATTCCGTCTCTCTTAAAATAACCGGGATTGTCTATGAAAAATATGCCCGGGAATTCCACGCTCCTTTCAAGAATGCATTTTTCCTTCCTGTGTTCGGAAAAGATAACGTCAAATTGGGAAAGTTCTTCCGTTTTATGGACTTTTTTAATCTGTTTGTACAGAGGAATGAATAGAGAAACATTATGTTTCCCCTTAAGGTATTTGTATAAAGAGCCCACAACGTCGGCCATGCCCCCTGCCTTGATAAACGGGACGGCTTCGGCGGCAGCAAGGCATATATTTTTCTTTTCCATCGTTTTTTCTTTATCCCGAAACGACGCTTTTTGTCGTTGCGAGCGTCTTCTGCGCGGCAATCTCAACCTTATCTTTTACGTCTCACATCTCACGTTTCACAATTCAAAATGAAAGGTTAATGATTTTCTGGATTATACGTTAAGAGATTTCAGAAAGTCCGCCACTTCTTCGGGCGGAGTGGGATTTATGTAAAAACCCGTGCCCCATTCAAACCCGCCCTGTTTTACAAGCCGGGGCATTATCTCCATATGCCAGTGGTAGTCTTTTTCTATTGTCTGCCAGTAGCCGGGGCGCGGATACCGGCACGGCGCTGTGTGCAGCATGAAATTGTAAGACGGGCCGTTGAGCCCGTGAGATATTTTTTTGAAAACAGATAGCATTATTTCTGCCAGAGATTCTCTTTCTTTAGCCGTTATTTCTTCAAAATCGGGAGAGTGCCTGAAAGGCATTATTGAAAGTTCAAAAGGGAACCTTGAGGCAAACGGGGCGGTTACAAGAAAAGATTCATTCTGGGCGACTATCCTTTTGCCGCTGTCTATTTCCTGATTTATTATATCGCACCAGACGCATCTTTCCCTGTATTCGTAATACCATTTTGAACCCATGAGTTCTTCCTTGACTCTCTTAGGGACAACGGGCGTTGCTATCAACTGCGAGTGCGGATGAGAAAGAGACGCCCCTGCCTCTTTGCCGAAGTTTTTGAATACGAGGATATACCGGAATCTCGCATCCTTTTTAAGGTCTATGCACCGCATCTGGTAGGTTTCAATAATATTTATCATCGTTGCCATTGAATAGTTTTTAATATCAACATTTTCTCCCGTTCCGGTTTTGTGTTCAGGGGTTTCTATTATTACTTCATGGGCGCCTATCCCGTTCATCATGTCGTACATGCCGACCCCTCTTTTATTCAGATCCCCCTCAATTCTTAAAGCCGGAAATTTATTCGGAACTACCCTTATCTCCCATCCCTGGCTGTTAGGCGCCGGAGATGAAGGTCTTTTTGCGAATATCTCGGCGGGAGTCTTGCCTTCGTTGCCCGGGCAGAACGGACAGAATGTCTCCTGCTGTATTTCCGTGGGGCTTGAGAAATCCGAAGGCCTGAATTTTCTTTCGGTGGCTATAACAACCCACCTGCCGATTACGGGGTCTTTTCTTAATTCCGACATATACACCTCACCATTTGTAATTTTTGGGAATTGCCGTTATTCCGTTGTCCGATACGTAAAATCTCTTGCGGTCGGCCTCAAGATTATACCCTATTTCCGTGTAAGGGGGAACATCTACGTTTTTGTCTATGATAGCCCGTCTTATTCGTGAATGCCTTCCGATATTGACGTTTTCAAATACAATGCTGTCGGTTATTTCCGAATAACTATGCACCCTGACATTGGCCGAGAGCACGCTGTGAAACACTCGGGCACCGCTGATTATGCACCCGCCGGAAATCATTGAATCCGTAACCGACGCTTTCCTGTCTTCTCCGGAGAAAACCGTTTTTGCCGGCGGGAACTGCTCCTGAAAAGTCCTTATCGGCCAGTCCCTGTCGTAAAGATTTAAAAGCGGGTCCACGTTCACAAGGTCCATGTTTGCTTCCCAGTAAGCGTCTATGGTGCCTATGTCCCGCCAGTATTTAGTCTCTTTTTTGTTCTCATCAATAAATCTGAAAGCGCATACCTTGCTTCTCCCTATCATTGAAGGGATTATATCTTTTCCGAAGTCGTGGGAACTGTCGGCTTTTTTAGCGTCTTCCACAACATTTCTGATGAGAGCGTCAAGGGTTGCGACGTATATCCCCATTGAAATCAGGCATACGTTGGGGTTTTTGGGGTCGGGGGAAGGGTTGGGCG